>JAGBFY010000426.1 GCA_017936245.1 Kiritimatiellia bacterium | reverse complement strand
AGAAGACGAAGCCTCCTCTTCAACCTCCAAACGATAGTCACCAGCAAGCTTAACGCGACGCGTCATGCCAGCATTGCGGAAGCAGACGAAATCCTCACCCTGCCCGACAATCTCGAAATCGCCTTCCGCCGCAAGAGCCGGAGCGGAAGCGAAATCAAGTATGACCGGAGGATTCTTGTCGGAAATTTCGCCACAGTCGCGAGCATAGCCAAGAAGCTTTACGCTCTTTACGGACGCTCCATGCGTGGAAAGAACCACCACTTCCTGTGCATTGGAAAGCGTCACAAGCTTTTCCGGCTTGAGATAGGCAGCTTTCTTCACCTGCTGCTCCGCAGGCTTCACCGGCTCCGCGGGCTTCGCGGCGACATTGTCAGCCTTGACAGCGGCCGTAGCCGACTGAGCCTGCGCGGCGGCCTGTGCCGCCATCGCCTCACGCGCAGCCTCCGCAGCCTTCTTCTGTTCAGTAACGGAATACCAGAGCCAGCCTGCAAGACAGAGCCCCAGCAAAATCGCAATCGTCTTTTCCTGTTTGTTCATTTTATCTTTCCTTAAAATCTACCGATATACCGATAGCTTATAGCTCAAATTCTATCTTTCCTTGGGTGGGACAGGATCGTATCCGCTTTTACCGAAAGGATGGCATCTTAACAATCTCATAATCCCGAGATACAGCCCCTTCACAACTCCATGCGTCTGCAACGCCTCAATCATATAGTTCGAACAGCTGGGCTCAAACCTGCAGCAACCGGAGAACAGCGGACTCAATGTAACCTGATAAGCCCTCACCAGCAATATCAGAGCCGTCCGCACATCCACCTCAATTCAGCAGCCACATCGGCGGTCTTCTTCCCGCGAAGGCTGGAACGCCCCACAAGAATCCACTCAGAATCCTCCGGGATGTTTTCAACCGAGAGCCTGAACGCCTCACGCATTATGCGCTTCGCCCTATTGCGGTCGACCGCATCATGGAAGCTTTTCTTGGAAACGACAACGCCGGCTTTACGGCCGGCGTCGGGATGGCGCACCACCCATGCGGACATGAGACGCCCCCTGAGGACACGCCCTGCATCGAAAACAGATTTGTATTTCGCGCCGGGGAGCCGCGTGGACATCGCTTATCCTCAGACCTGCGTCAGGCGCTTACGGCCCTTTGCACGACGGGCTGCAAGAACCTTGCGACCACCTTTCGTCGCCTTGCGGGCGCGGAAACCAATCTTGCGCGCACGTTTCACCTTCGAGGGCTGCCACATCATCTTCATTTCGTTTTTTCCTTTCGTCTTCTAAAAATTGAGCAACTATTATATCATTTACCGTCCCAAAGCGCAAGCAACTATTCACCGCTTTTCGGAATGATGCGGATCCTGTCGATTGCCAGAGCAGGGCCGGTCATCACATTGACTTCAAGCTCAAGGCGCCCATCAAGGAAATCCTCGCGTATGACAGGCACAGAAACATGCGTCTTTGCATCCTTGGTGTAAGTGAACGGAACCAGAAACACCTTGTCGTCAATGATACCCCTTCCAGAGGTAAGGGCATCGCCAGGCTGATGGAAGTCGATGCGCACATCACCGGTTGTGGGAGGCACTCCTCGGATCTCCATCTTGAATGTACGTCCGACCCAGTTCGTTGACACATCGTACACAGTCTCAGAAAGATTTGGAGCCTTAACGGCGGCGAACTGCCCGTCAATCCAGAATTCCGGCATCTGCACAGTTCCGGCGGCGGGCTTTCCGGAAAGATATGCGCATACGCAGGCTCTCAGGCGCTTCGCCTCCGGCGATGATGCCGAAAGATCGTACCCACAGACAAAGAGCCTTCCCTTTCCGACAAGAACCTCAAACATGGTTGAGGTGAAATCGGAGAAATGGAAATCGTTCACGGAAAGCGCTATCGGACGGTAATCCGGCGGCAATCCCTTGAGCGCATGGATCGTCGCCCCCTGCGCGAGCGAATACCACTGCCAGTCGGTGAAGTCGTCGGTCACGAAACCGGAAAGCGCAGGATGCCGCACATCGAACCACGTGCCGAGTGCAGCCGCAGTAGTGTTCGGAATCTGGAACCAGCGCGTGCTCCAGTAGATGGACTTGAACTTGCCCTTCGCCGATTTGAAGCTTGAACCGGAATAGAGGACGGTTTTTCCTTCCGCAAGAGCCTTTTTCATAACCGCAACATCGGAAGTCTCAACAACCCCGGCAGGAAGCGCACATTTCTCTTCACGGGGATACACCCAGAAGTTCCATTCGTTGTTTCCGAAACGGAGGGTCTGACGCGCCTTTACCATGGCATCGGTCAACTTGCACTCTACCGTTCCGACGGTCTTTACAGAACCCGCTTCGATATCCTCCGGAAGCACGATCTCGCCCCTTCTTCCGGCCAGGACATAGAAGTATTTCATGCCTTTAGTCAGCGTCTTCTCCGTCAGGTTGCGGATCTGGAGCTTGGCGCGGAACGTTTCACCAGCGACATAGGTAAAGCGTGGGAAACGGGCAAGGAAACTTACCGGTCCCCACACATTCGCGAACGGCGGCATACCCTTGAAACCGGACTTCAGTTCGTAGAACGGATCGCGCCATCCCACAAGCGCCTCGCCCTGACCCGTATAGTCCTGGATGTTCAGGAGCTGCAGTCCTGCACAGGATGGAGTGCGCAGGAAACTTTCAACCTCCTCTTTGTATATCAGGCGGTTCAGCTTCGCCGACGCCGCATGGTATTCGCGCTGGAAACGGAGGGCGTTCTTGGAAACAGCAGTGTCATAGTGGCGCGAGAGATTCCACGGACGCATCGTTCCGACGAAAGGCTTGAGCAACTCATCCCAGATGGGATATACCGGCCACTGTCCGATCTCATGGGCGACCGTAGGGACCTTTGCCGCCACATAGATGCTTTCATAGTCCCAATCCGTATGGGGAAGAAGCTTTTCGCGCGCAAGTCCTTTCCCAGGCACGACGTGCGAAAGCGAGAAATCGTCTGCCGAAGTTATCTTTCGCGCAGAACACGCATAGCAAAGCGCACGGGGATCGTACTTCTTGTGGTCGGCGACCCATTTGCCCATAGTATCGAAATTCGACGTCCCCAGCTCATTGCCAAGCGAAAGAGAAACGTATGACGGCGAATTGCCGAACGCATCGGCGATTGCCTTCATTTCGCGTTTTGCGAATTCATCGACGGGCTTGCCGTTGCCGAGTTCGTCGGCGCTGCTCATCATCCAGCCATCCGTCCAAAGTCCGGCTTCAGGATGCATGATGATGCCAAGCTCGTCCGCAGCGGCGAATGCGGCGGCGGGCGGCGCCCAGGAATGGAAGCGGATTGCGTTGACTCCGTCTTCCTCCTTGAGCGTGCGCAGCATCTTCCTCCAATCCTCGACCTCCATCCACGGAATGCCGTCCTTTGCGAAATTCGTGTTCTCCACGTTTCCTCGCTCGAATATCTTCACGCCGTTGAGGGTCAGCAGATGTCCATCCGTACCGACCGTGCGGAACCCGAAACGGATCCGATGCGTGAAGTCCGCCGCCTCATCCCTGAGAACGAGCGTATAGAGCTGCGGATGGAACTCGTTCCAGTACACCGGCTCAGACCCAAGCTTCAGTTCTATCATCTTGAACCCCTTGCGCACCACACTGGACTTGACGAGAGCGACAGACTGGACCTCAAGCTCCTCAACCTGCGCTGAACCGTTCTTGACCGGGAAGGACTCAGGCACTTCAACACGCAGAACGCCGTTCGCCGGAGCCGATGCAAACACACGCACCGAACGCAGCGGATGCGAACGGCGAAGCTCGACCTTGCCGAGAACTCCATTCCATATCGCCTGCATGCTAGCGCCGTAGGCGTGGGACATGCCGGAGAAATTGTAGAACTTGGAATTGTCGATGACAAGCTTCAGCTCATGGCGACCAGGAGTGAGCAGCTTTTTCGGAACTGCGTACACGTGCGGCGTAGCGAGCGAATCATGCGTACCGAGAGCCGTGCCGTCCCAGAACGCATCACTGCGCCACATGACGCGCTCCAGGAACAGTTCCATAGGTTTGGCGCAGTCCTCCGCCGAAAGCTCGATTGTGCGGGTCCACACCGCCTTGCCGATATACTGCCACTCCTGAGCGAGCGCCTCGGACTGGGCCAGATCCATGGTCTTGCGGAAATCATCTTTGGTCCAGTGCTTCCCCAGCTTGGAGGCCGCAAGCGTTCCCGGAAGATTCGCTTCACCCGAAAAACCGTCGCCTGCCACATGCCACACCCCACCAAGTGGAACATCCGCAAAAACGGCAGATGCCATCGCAAACGCTACACCAGACACGATGAACTTCATCTTCATTGCATTTTCCTTTTTTAGAGGCAGT
>JAGBFY010000425.1 GCA_017936245.1 Kiritimatiellia bacterium | reverse complement strand
GGCATCGCCGAAGATCCAGCCGAAAGAGCGACGGCTGAAGCCAGACAACCCAGCCAATACCGGGTTCCCCGCCACCTCACAAGCTCTCTCGACGACCGTCATTTACCCACCTACGCACCCACACTTATGCACGAAGCCTCAGATATTCTCGCTTTCACAGATCTTATAATCTTTAATGCCATAATCGGGAACGCTGATGCCCACGGGAAAAACTACTCAATGCTTTATGATGGTCAGACACGCCGATTGGCACCCGGCTACGACCTTGTTTCGACAGTTTTTTGGCCATCGCTATCGACAGCTCCTGCAATGAAAATCGGCGGCAGCGATTCTATCAACTCAATTCTCTCAGGTCATTGGCGAAAATTCGCAGAGGAAATACGAATAAGCCCTACAGCCCTTAGAACGCGCATCAAGCAACTCTGCACAGCTATATCAACGCACACTTGCACAACCTTGAGCCTCCCTGACGAATGTAACGACGTCCTTGAAATCATCAAAGACCGCGCAAGGAAATTAGGGGAAGTTTGATGATGCGTTTTAAAACCATCTTTTGCCAATCATGGGATAATACTCCTACAATCTACTTCGTATCGGAGCTATGAATGATATTAAAAGCGCATACAGGCGCGAGAGGTGTTGGCGGCTTATGCTGACGGAGCATATTTCGATTTTCCTATCTCCAAACTTGCTGGCGTAAGATATAAGATGGAGCTTATGCTCGACTAACACACATAGAATTTAAGCGGCGGATTAACCTACCGTCGCTTGCGGACGGCTTTCGTTTTTTGTCTCTGACACTACTTCCTTTCGGCGTCGAAGGCTTTTCTACGGAAGCCGTCCGCTTTTTATTCTTATTCGTCTATATCGTATTCGTCATGATCTTTTGATGGCGAATCAGGCGAGTCACAAAGTCGGATGCGCTTCGTGGTGAATTCGAGGACATAATTATTAACCAACAGAAGCCTGTCCCATCCATCTTGAATGAGCGACATATCCTTTTCGGTAACAGTAATCGTCCGCGTCTCTCCCGGCGCAATGGTCTTTATTTCTTTTCCGTCTTTTTTCTCTGCGAAGAAAGCAAAAACATCTTTCTCTTTGATTAAGATTTCATCGTCGCAAGTCTTAAGCGTCATGTCACCGCAAACGAGAGAAAGGAATCGCTTGCCGTTATTGCTAATAGAAAAAGTGAATTTAGGAGTGCCGGAATAATTGTTTTTACTGTTTACGCGAAGCTTCGTTTTTACAGCGATAGAGGACAGAATCTCCGCTGTGCTCTTGATTTTTTCCTCTTGAGTTTTTTGAAGTTCCTCAATATAATCCTCGCCACCGGCTGCAATGAGCAAATCGTACGCAGCCTCCTTGAGCTTGAGCAGAGCCTCCTGCATTACGCAGTCTTGCTGAATCTGCTTGTATAAATCTGCGTTTCGTTTCAACTTGTTGGCTGCCTTTTTGACTTCTTCTTCGTCAGCCTTTTTCGCGAGAAATCTTGCAAGGCATTCTTTATGCTTATCAGTTAAGTCGTTGACATTGACTGCACATCGGTCAAGCGCATCGCGTCTATCCTTCAGATATTGCGATTGCAATTCAATCGCTTTTTGAGGGTCTGCCTTATTAAGGGTGAAATATTCATTTATCAGAGAAGCAATCAGTTTCTTTTTTTCGTCGGAACTTAACTTTTCCTTACCATCAGAAATTGCTTCTTCACGGGATTGCATCTGCTTTATTTTCTCATAATAAATATCAATCGCATCCTGCATTTTTTCCGCTTCAGAATTATCTGTTGCAGATTCTTCTTTTTCGGGAGTAGAAGCAGCCTTGGAAACCTCGGTTTTTATCTGTTCCTGTTTCGTGGCAACCGTAGATTCTGTTTTTTGTTCGGAATTTTCGTTTTCTGGTTTGGGGTCATCTGCAAAAATCCCGATAAGGATGAATCCCAAAACGAAGATTGAGAGGCAGCCGCATCCAATGCTTTTACCGCGTTTCTTTTTTGTTTCTTTTTCCGAATTGTTTTTCATTTTTTACTCCTAGTTGTTAATGCGCAGCAATCGTCGAATAAAGAAAAACCATAAAAAACCTCTCTTCGTATCTCGAACGAGGCTGTAGGAATTGCCTATGGAGAAACACAAAGAGAGGAAACGCGCATGCGTTCCTCTGCAAGGTGCCGTCTCCATTGAAACTTCCTACATTTCGTTCGACGACTGCTTTGCAGCGTTGCAAATTGATTTATGCGTTCGAGGGTGGATTGAGGGGCTTTGGCGGAACCGCCGCCTGCACCATCCCCATCAGTTCCCGAACTATGTCTATTCAATCAAGAGAAGATGCACTCCCCCATAAATGAACGCTGCACATTATACTCCTTCTCTTTCCCAAAAACAAGACGGCGCGGAAACTTTCGTTCCGCGCGCCAGACATCCAGAATCTACAGCATCGTATCGCCACCTACACACAAAATCATATCATTCTCATCCATGAACATACTCTGTTGTCCGTCCATTCCCACGCTTCTTCATTTTTCCCTGCGCAAGCAGATCCTCTATATCACGTATCGTTGTCCCCAAAGAATAACCCATCATCTTCTGAATCAGTTTCCGCGTTATCACACCCCTTTCAGCCAAAAGACCAAGTATTGCATGCTGTCTCTTCTCGCGCGGCGTTTTGATATCCTCTCTCTTTGTAAAAGAACCGACATTCGGCCGTTCAATAGGCAAACGCAACCGGAAAGCATGATCGCTTACCGTTATGATATCGGAAACTTTCAGGTTGGGATAGTGGTTAAGTATCTTTCTCAATCCCGTTCCATAGGACTCAACAAGTTTCAACCTGTAAAACACAAATGCGAGTCTCTCATTCCGGCATTTCGATGCACCTAGTTCCAGATCGGATACTGAAAGACCTTCCACAAGGCCGCCTAGATTGATAAAATCCATATACTTGTCAGTTATCTCAATCCGGCTCGGTGCCGATTGCGAATAATCACAATGAACGATGCTGTTGACAAGTGCCTCTCTGATACTTTCCTGCGAGTAAAGCGTTGTGTCGATTCTATCCAGTTCCTTAATTTCGGACGACTTGCGGTTATAGACAGAAAGCGTATCATAGGCCATTTCAAGTTGACGGAGAATTGAACCGCCAATTTCCCTGCGGTCGGCAAATGTCAGACTTTCTGAGGATGCAAATTCAGCAATCTTGAGCAAATGCGGATTTTGATCCGAAAAAAGCAACGCCAAATTCGTAAAACCACCGGATTCGTCTGAGAACCCCAACTGATGAAAATGCGATTCACCGAACTCCACTTTTTTCCGAGAAAAATAATCCCTCGCATAATCAAATGTCAAATCTGCAATCATCGACGGCTCCCGCTCATACGAAAATCGCATCGATAAAAGAATCATCTCACGAATTGTCTGTTCGGAAGCATGTTCATTTGACGCGCCTTGCCGGATATATACACCTTCGCTCCTAAGACCATGCGATGCAAGATAATAAGGCCGCAATGTTCCACGCCCCACATCTATCCGCAAAACATATTTACCATCGACTTTTTCAACATTAAGAGTCGTAAACAGGCTAACATCAGGACGAATTGAATCTCGCAAAATATTTTTTACCGATAGTTGTACCATATCAATGTCGTTTACACCTATCACTTCTCCATTATCATCAATGCCAACAAACAATCTCCCTCCATTGGTATTGGCAAATGCGACAATCGTACGGGAAATCTTATCTGAGAATTCCCGCTTAAACTCTATATTCTGACATTCTATCATCTTTCTATCCATCTACTATCCAATAAAACCAAACACCACCTATTATATCACATCAAACAACAATAAAATCCACTATTTATTATCATATTACATAATATCCATCTATCCAACAATTGGATAAAATAAGTCAGCACTGATTTTATAACATTACCGCAATTATATTTCAGGAAAATTTCACCATTCCGCGATTATACAAAACCTTATGCCCGTAAAAAGGCAAACAACAGCATTTTTTGATCAGGGTGACAAGACAATGAGGTACATTGATTTTTAAAAGAAGCGACGCAATTTGTGGTATAATTTGCGGCATGATAGTTGAATCATCCATATCGGGCAACATCACACCTGAGCAACCACACCTTTCGCCGCAAGATGTCGAACTGGCCGTTAAAGCTATGCGCGGCATTTCGGATATTGAGGCGGGGCGCGATTTAGGCGCCTCGCCTTTTAAGTGTTCAGCCTTGGCTATTCTGGATGTTGTTGATTATGGTTGAGGCGATGTATCTGTTTATATTGTTGAACACCATTGTTTTCTGGCGAGTGCACTTGCAAAACCCTGCAAATTCGGGAGGGGCAGCGTCCTCGCTGCCCACGATTCGCTGTCGCATGGGCAACGAAGACGTTGCCCCTCCCTGGTTTTGCAAGAGCCTCTCCGAATTTTGATATAATCTGCCCATGAATATGAAACTGATATACAATGATGCGACTTGCGATATCAGATAAAACCATTTACAAAAACCTTCCGCTCAACTCATAAGCGACCTCAAGGCAACGGAATATACACAATGAAACTTGAATTCGAAATAAAGTCCGGCGACCCGGTGATGGGGATAGATGAAGCAGGACGCGGACCGCTTGCAGGCCCCGTGTTCGCGGCGGCGGTGCATCTGCCGCTCGAACAGGCTTTGGTACTCATGAACGGCGAATGGGCATCCATAAACGATTCCAAAAAGCTATCGGAAAAGAAAAGGGACACGCTTGCAGAAACAATCAAGAACACCAAAGGCTGCATATGGGCCATAGCCTCCGCAACAGCCGCCGAGATAGACAGGCTGAACATCCTTCGTGCGACACATCTGGCGATGAAACGCGCACATGACAATGTTGCGGCAGCATATGCCGCAAAGAGACAGGCGCAACCGGAAGACTCCGCTCCGCTCATGAACGTGCTCGTTGACGGCCTTGCCGTATCGACGCTGCCCCATGCCGTCAACATCGTGAAAGGCGATGCGAAGTCCCTTCTCATTGCGGCGGCATCCATTCTCGCAAAGACCGCACGTGATGCATATTGCATGGATATGGACGCCAAATATCCGGGCTATGGCTTTGCAAAGCACAAGGGATACCCGACTGCGGCGCATTTCGCCGTCCTGCGCGAACTTGGTCCATGCCCGGAGCATCGGCGCTCCTTCGGCCCGGTTTCACAGCTGACGCTGTTTTAGAACCCCTACACGTAAAACCGCACGATTCCCCGGAGTCTCGAACGGAAACACATGAATCCGTTATTTGGCCTTGGAGTGGAATTCATGCATCTGCGCTATTGCGCCGGCGGCAAGACGCTCCGCGATACCCGGCTTGAAGCGGCTGGTAGCGTTCTCGTAACCGCCGTCGGTATATGCGGATTTGACAGGGAAATATCCGCGCTGACCGTTCACGCAGCACGCCGGGATCGTCATGGAGAACGGCGAACGCCTCTTAAGTTCGGTTCCGATCCATGTAAAGGGTTCGCCAGGAAACCCTCCGAACGCAAGAGAATCGCCGATTGCCACCACCGACACCGGCACCTCTACCTCCTCCGGAGAGTCCTTGAGCTCAAGCATGCGGTATGCGGCGGCGACATTCGCCGTATGCTCCATGCCGACACCGGGAATCTCCCGTCCCCTTCCGGAAAGATGAAGAGCGACATACTTCTCAGCCAACGGAATCTCCTCCGGACGCCCTTTGTTCGTCAACGCCTTGACCTGCCGGACTGCCGCCTGCACCTTGCCGACCTTGGCGGGCGCACACGTACCCCACACAGAAAGGGCAGAACCTGCAACAACATGCCCCATATGCTTCGCCATCTCGTAACGAGACGGGATCACTTCACCAGGCGCCTTCTTCACCCGAAGATGGTTCGTATCGCCCTGCGCACCGTTGATCAGGATCGCATCCACGGATCCGTCCATGGCACGCTCCAGATACGTACAGGCGAGTCCCGGCCAATCCGCCGAAAACTTGTTGCCGCCGATAGTATCAGGATGGCACTGGAAGTTGATCATCGCTATCTCACGCTTGCCATCGCGGACGAATCGGACAAGCTGAAGCTGTTCGTCAGGCTCGCCGAGCGGACACTCGATGTTGGGATTGCCCATTCCCGGATTCGTGCGCACCGTGCCGTCCTTCATGCGGTAGCGACGTATGAAGGAAATTCCCTTCGCCTCTCCACGCCCCATCATCATCGTTGCAGACGCAAGATCCGCCAACGCATCGACGGCAGCCTTTGCGCAACCTTCCGCAATCTGACGGTTGGATGCCTCAATCATTGGAATATCCGCCTGATTCACCTTCTCCCAATGGCTGGCGTTCCCCTTTGTGGATGGAACGCGGGAAACTGGACCTGCATGGGTATGAGTACAGGCAAGAAAGACCGCATCGAGAGGAACACCTGCCTTATCACTCACAGCTTTGCGTACATCCATGAACACAGAATTCACCAGATGAACATTATCTATCGTCATGATAAGCGCTTTTGCAGAACCATCCGAAACAGCCACACACCGGGCATACAGAGGGTCCAACACACCATCCGACACGCGACGGCTGTAATAACCGGACAATGTCGTACCGATCTTCGGGGTTATATCCACCTTCGCATACCCCACCTTGAAATCCACGGCACATTCCGCCCTTGCGCCAACCGCCGTCAGCACAACAGACATAATCAAGCAAGCAGCAACCTTCATAGCATCAGACCTTTCTTTAGTTCACTTTTGTTCAATGCCAACAATTATATCATAACCAACCTGCACATCGTCCAAGAATTACCGACGGCAAAAAATCAAAGATGGATTTCAACGGCTAAAAACAAAAAAGAATGGATCCTAGCGTATGGCGACCGCAAGAACGGCGGAAACCGCATAACCGGCAAGAGCGATCCATAATATACGGTCGGTGAGCAGCACCTTCTCAGGGCGGCCACCGCCACCCTCACGGTACACGAGCAGCATGTAGCGTCCGATCCCGAAAGCCACAAACACCGATGTCCACACAAGACACGGGAAGCGCACGCCCATTGCCGAACGGAGCGTGTAGCACAGATATTCGACAACGGATGCCGTTGCCGTCACAAATATAAGCGTATTAAGAATCCCTTTCCTGTATCCTGCAAGAGCCTTGCGCGTAGCGGCATGGTACACAAGCTCATGATGACGCTTCGAAAGCGCAAGGAAAAGCGACAGCGTAAACGCGCAGACAAGCAGCCAACGTGAGATGTATGCATCTATGACCGCCGCGCCTGCAACGGCTCTCAGTACAAACCCGAACGCAATCACAAATACATCAACATAAGGAATGTGCTTCAGGAAACCGGAGTAGAAGCACTGTATCACGGAATAGAGCATGATCGTGCCGAACGCAATCGTGCGGCCCGGGTACACCATCACCACAAGCGACGGAAACGTAACTCCGCAGGCGAACAGCACAAGTGCCGCCTTCACTGCGGCGATCTTTGATATCAGATCGGCGGCAATGGGACGTCTGCTTTTGTGCGGATGCATCCTGTCGGCATCATAGTCGGAAACATCATTGAGAAGATAGAATGCGCTCGACACAAAACAGAACGCCCCGGCCATGCCGACAGCCATCATGAAGGAACCAAAGCCACGGGCGATATCCTTCTGCGATGCGTCCGCCACAGAAAAGAACCAAGCCAGCATCACGGCAGCATTCTTGGTCCACTGATTTACGCGCAGCGCCTTCAGCCACAACTGGACCGTACCGTACATATCTTTGAATCGTTCCGTCATCTTCTTCCAACTGCCATCAAGGCTTAACCGATGCCGAATCTCAGCTTGAACACCATCTTGAGCGTCTCGGTCGCAATAGAACCGGATATCTTCGAAACGCCAGCCCGACGTTCCGTGAACGTTATCGGGATCTCCTTGAGCTTCATCCCGGACTGGGCCATGCGGTAGTTCATCTCCATCTGAAACGAATAGCCGAACGACTTGATGCCAGAGAAATCGCCGAGCGATTCCAGCGCCTTGCGACGAAAGCATTTGAACCCGCCAGTAGGATCCTTTACCGGAACGCCAAGCACCATGCGGATGAAAAGACCTCCAAAACGGGAGATAAACCAGCGCTTAAAAGGCCAACCAACGCACTTGCCGCCCTTCACGTACCTCGACCCGATTACTACATCCGGAGCATTTTCCGCCGACATCTCGGCAAGCATCCTTTTGATGTCCGCAGGGTCATGCGAGAAATCGCAATCCATCTCAATCACATGTGTCGCACCAAGACGCAACGCCTCGGCGAATCCAGCGACATAGGCACGGCCAAGCCCCTCCTTGCTCTTGCGGTGCATCACATGAACGCGGGAATCCTTGGCGCAAAGACCGTCTATCAGCGCACCCGTACCGTCAGGCGAATTGTCGTCAAGGAACAGCAACTCGCCTTCTGGCGGCAAATTCTCGAGTACGGCGGCAGCCATGGCCTCGACGTTCTCCCG
Source organism: Kiritimatiellia bacterium (assembly GCA_017936245.1). Classification (GTDB taxonomy): domain Bacteria; phylum Verrucomicrobiota; class Kiritimatiellia; order RFP12; family UBA1067; genus UBA1731. The sequence goes on along the minus strand of JAGBFY010000425.1, from coordinate 8,812 downwards.
CTCGTTATAGGTAGGTATTACGACAATTGGTTTCATGGACTTGATTATACCATACATCTTGCGTTCAGCCGATGAGATGCATCAACGCTTTTCAACGCGCATGAAGTCGATATCGGGCGTCTTGCCATAGGCGTTCGTGAGACGGACGGAATGCACACCCTTTTTCAGCTCCACATCAAGATGCGTGTCGCTGAAACCATCCGTCGCCTTGCCGATCCAAATCCTCTCCTTGGCTCCGCCGTTAACCTGAACGTAGAACTTGCGCGGTTCAGGCGTTGATACACGGAACACAAGCCTGTATTTGCCGGACTCCGACACATTGACGGACTTCCATATGAGGTCGTTCGACTCCCTTGCGCCAAGATTTACGACTGCAACGCCGCCGGACGCACCCTGCGCAGGAGCATAGTAGGCGCGCCCCTGCACTACGCAGCTGTTCGTGGCGCCATAGGAGCTGTCGTCGATCTCGCTGTAGTCTGAAAGATATGCCGTCTCCGCTTCATAGATGACCCGGTCAAGACGTTTCTCCGCATCGAGCCTGAAGAATCTGGCCGCATGCGGCCGCACCTTGACGCACACCTCATTCTCGAATTCTCCGACATCGGCGCGTTCCATCAGATCAAAAGCCGCAATCTTGCCGCCCAGATCGAGATCGGCAGCCTTCACTGTGAATTCATGTTCCGTATCTTCCGCATTGTACAACGCCACATAGCGCGACTTGCCGAAAAGCACGTCCGCATCCTTCACGAGGATGTACGCCTCGCCATCACGTGCCGCCACATACGCCTGAAGTCCAAGCGGATCCTGATTCATGCGAAGGAGGTACGGATTCGTCACGAGCTTCATCGTGGAAGGCGGCGTTATCCTTACATCGTTGCCGAGCACAAGCGGGGAGGACATGATGCACCACATTCCGAAATGCGCAGCCTCTTCGTCGAGAGTCATGCCCGTATCGCCACTGGAGCCGAACGCGGACTTGACCGCACCCTTGATCTGCCCGACCTCAAGCATGTCAAGATCGTTGAAATGCCCGGCGCTCGCATATGCGCTCAGATAGAGGTTCTCCGCAATGATGTCGCTTATCGACTTCCAGCTTGCGCGAATATCGCGGGTCGTGCGCCAGGAGCCGGCGATGTCCGCAGCCCATGTTCCGGGGAACGCCCAGCGGCAGATGTTCAGACGGACATCGGTGCGCCCGGTAGCCTTGATTGCGTTCGCAATCTCGGTGTAACGCGCCTTTTCTTCAAGATGGAGGCGGCGCCCGCCGCAGTAGTCGACCTTGAAGAAGTCGAAACCGAGTTCCGCGAAATGAAGCTGGCAGTCTGCGGTATCGTGTCCATACAGGCCCGCCCCTATGCCAGACTTGTCTCCGCCGTAGCTTGCGCAGGTGTTCGCGCCCGCGTCGGAATATGTACCGGCCTTCATCCCTAGCGCATGGATGCCGTCGACAGTGCCCTTCATGCCGTTCGGGAAGCGCTTGGGATTGAAGCGAAGCCGTCCGTCCGGACCATGCCCGTCAAAGAAGCCGTCATCGATGTTCACATACACGTACCCGGCGTCCTTGAGTCCATTCGTCGCCATCGTCCTGGCCACACCGACAATAATCTCCTCCGAGATATGCTCGGCGAACGTGTTCCAGCTGGACCAGCCCATGAGCGGAGTCTTCGGATTGGCCGGAGTCACAGGCTTTGCCATCTCCAAAAGCATTTCGGCGCGAGCCTTCATCTCGGCCTTGCGCTCCGGCGCGACGCGGCTCATGTTCACGAACGCCTCGCGGCCGTTCTCGGATATGCGAAGGCGCTTATCACATTTGGGGCACTCGACGAAATTGACGGTAGCAAGCAACGTTGCGGCAAACGTACAGATCATGTCAGATTCTCCGTTCCGGTTTTCCTTGACGCGAATTTATTCACCCTTGAACTCGTCAAGCATCTTCTTCGCGCAGTTTGTGGTGACGGTCTCCGCGCCGCGGGAGAATGCAAGTTTCGCCTTTGCGAGATCGTCAATCGTCCACACATGGAACATGAATCCGGCATCATGCACCTTCTTGATGAAGTCCGCCGTAATCGTCTCGGGGTTGAAGCGGATGTCCACGCCGTCCACACCAAGCTTCCTGAGGATAGCGATGATATCCTCCGCCGTGTAGGTCCGCGCCGTACCGCCAGCCTCCTTTTGGGCGCTACTTTTGCCTCCGGTCAGCCAATACACGCGATATTCCGGCATCTGGCGCTTGAGCTCTGCGCAGACATCATCGCCAAAAGAGATGAAGAGAGTATTTTTGGGTGTTGCGTTGCTCTGCCTTGAGAACACCTCCTTTATGTACGGAACCCAGGAAGGATTATTGCCTTTGACCTCCACGTATATGTAGCGGCCGTCGCGGGCAAGCTTAAGCACGTCCTCAAGCAGTGCGGGGCCGGTGGGATCATACTTGGACCCCTTCCACTTTCCCCACCCTCCAACATTCACCTTGGATATCGTATCCTTCCAGCTCGCCTCAGTGCATTTCTCATTGTGCCTGCCGCCGGTAGTGCGCTTAAGGTTCCCGTCATGGAACGTGAATAGCTTTTTGTCGGCGGAAAGATAGATGTCGCACTCGAAACCAAAACCGCGATCAACGGCCATCTTGAACGCAGGCAACGTGTTCTCGGGCGCATCCTTCGACTCGCCGCGATGCGCGATCAACGTGTCATACGCCGGCTCTTTCACTGCCGCAATGCCGGTAGCGACCACTGCCGCGACTGCGGCGACAAAAAGACTCTTCATTTCATCCTCCTTTATGTTACTGTTTGGCACATATTGTACCATAATCCCAGACATCGCCCTGCATTCGATCCAATCAGGGAAAGTATGAATCAAATGGGCGGCATGGTGTGCCGCCCTCTTGCAATAAGCAAATGACAATCTGCCGTTTACATCACTTCTCTTTGATGAAATCGCGACCTTCATAGGCCGGAGGCACGTAGCCATGCTCTGAACCCTGCACCCAGACGATCTTGGCGTTGCCGGGGATGTTGTTCCACAGCTTGGCGAGACCCATCGGCGGACAGCAGTAGTCCCCAATTCCGGCGCGAGTGATAATCGTATGGCATGTATTTGGTATGCGCTTGGCAAAGTTGGCCGCATCATAGTAACCCATGGAATCGGTCCAGGGGATGTACCATCCGTCGCTGGAGATTTTCCTTTCGCGGCGGAGATTGTTGTTGTACATGTCGCAGCACCATGTGATTCCGCTTTCAGCACGGGTCACGCCTTCACCGCATCCTGCCGCCCAGATCGTCTGAAGTCCACCCTGGCTGCCGCCCGAGGCGATGAGATCCTTGCCGTTCCAGCCCTTGACCGTCTTGAGATACTGAAGCGCGCGCTTGACGCGAAGCACCATGCCGTTGAAGTAGGCGACCTCAGGATCGACATTCTGCTGTGCGTCGAATGCGTAGGCGCAGCCATGCGAACGGATCTCCCAGCGAAGTGCCTTGGTGTCCGCATCGGTCGCGCCGAACTCACGGAGCTTGAGGCCGTGGGCGTTGATGTTGAGGGAGATTTCATTCTCGGGTCCGCCGCTCGGAGTGCCGTGCGTGCACCTGTCGCCGCTGTAGCCATGCGTCGACAGCCTTGCGGGGAACGTACGCCCCTCATCCACAGCCTTCGGAACGGAAAGATATCCGGTGACGGGGCGCAGACCCGCACAGTCAATGCGGACAGCATAGCAGCGTACCTTCTTTCCGCGAACAGGGATCTCTATCAGATCGCTCTTCATCGGCACCTTGTCGAGACGGGCGAACTGCCCCTTCCAGAACGCATCAAAATCCTTGGGCTCCGGATGCGTGGCGAGCGTACCGATATCCACACCCGCGCCACCGTCGAAGAACACGTTCTTCTTGGCGCGCTCAAACCTGTTCATGGCCATGCGCCCTTCAGGAGTGGAGGCATCACCGGTGAACTTCTTTACATAGCGTTTTCCGTCCTTCCCGACAACATACGCCTCAAGGCGCACGAATCCGGCCTTGTCGAGCTTTGTCTTATACACAAAAGGTTTGCCGGTGAACGGAATCTTGCCTTTGTCGATGCCGCCAAAATCGTCCGTACGCTTCCAGTCCAGAAAATACTCGCCTTCAGGAACCGATCCTTCAATGCCCTGCGGTGCGAGCGTGAACACCATCTCCTCCCCGGGTTTGTATTCGAGAGGATTCTTGTTTGTGGTGCATTTGATCCACGCATTGTCTATCGGACCTCCAAACGTAGACAGCACCGGCACCGCCACCAGAACCGCCGCAGACCTTACGGCACTTAAAACAGTTTCTCTCATCATTTCATTTCCTTTCTTGCTTTGTTGAGATAATTGGTAGATAAGAAGATTCACTTGCGCAAAGTCCCGTCCGCGATGGAGCTGCGGTATTCGGCAATCGTCCTTTCAAGACCAGCATCAAGATCGATCTTGGGAACCCATCCCAACGACCGTATGAGAGACGTGTCGCAGAGTTTACGCGGCGTACCGTCAGGCTTCAAGGCATCCCACACTATTTCCGCCGGGCATCCCGTCGCCGCTTTGATCTTCTCGGCAAGACCGCGAATCGTTATCTCGACGCCCGAACCGACATTCACGAGATCCGGCGGATCTTCCATCTCCAGAACAAAAAGGCATGCTGCGGCAAGATCGTCCACATGAAGAAACTCCCGCAGCGGAGTACCAGTTCCCCAGAGAGTGACCGTCGCGTCGCCGTTCACTCTGGCGGTCTCGAACTTGCGGATCATCGTCGGCAGCACATGACCGCCGACAACATCGTAATTGTCGCCCGTGCCATACAGATTCGTCGGCATGAGCGAATGGTAGCACACGCCCCTGTCCCTACGCAGATACTCGCACAGTTTCAGGCCCGCGATCTTCGCCAGCGCATAACCCTCGTTCGTTTTCTCCAGCGGAGAGGAGAGGAGCGCAGTCTCGGGGATCGGCTGCGGCGCCAGACGGGGATAGATGCACGTCGATCCAAGGAACAGAAGCCTTTTCACACCCGCCTCATAAGCACCCATGACCGTGTTCATCGCTATAAGGCTGTTCTCGTACAGGAACGTCGCGTTCCCCGCCGAATTGGCCCCTATACCGCCGACCTTCGCCGCGCAGATCACCGCCACATCAGGCTTTTCACTCGCATAGAAGGCGCGGACCGCAGCAGGATCGCACAAGTCCAGCTCCGCATGCGTGCGGACAATAATGTTCTCATATCCCGCGGCCTTCAGGGTCCTGACAACCGCTCCGCCGACCATTCCGCGATGTCCGGCGACAAAAATCCGGTCTGTCTTATGCATTTGCGAATACCGCCTCCTTGCGGGCCAATTCAAGATCTGCATCCAGCATCATCTTCACAAGCTCCCCGAACTTCACCTTCGGCTCCCATCCGAGAACACGACGGGCCTTCGATGGATCGCCGAGAAGCTGGTCGACCTCCGACGGACGGTCGTAGCGGGAGTCGTGATGCGTGTAGCGCTCCCAGTCCAGCCCGACATAGTCGAACGCGACCTGCAGAAATTCCTTCACCGTGTGCATCTCGCCCGTGGCAAGGACGAAGTCATCGGCGCAGTCATGCTGAAGAATCCGCCACATGCCTTCAACATAGTCCCCGGCAAAACCCCAGTCGCGAAGCGCATTGATGTTCCCCATGTACAGATCCTTCTGGAGACCGTGCTTGATGCGGCTGACGGCTCGGGTTATCTTGCGTGTCACAAACGTCTCTCCGCGGCGAGGGGATTCATGGTTGAACAGAATACCGTTCGACGCGAACATCCCGTACGCCTCACGGTAGTTCTTAACAGCCCAGAACGCATAGAGCTTGGCGACCGCGTACGGGGAGCGAGGATAGAACGGCGTCGTCTCCTTCTGCGGCACCTCCTGCACCTTCCCGTACAGCTCCGAAGTGGAAGCCTGATAGAATCTGGCCGACTTGTCGACACCCGTCTCCCGAATCGCCTCCAGAAGGCGCATGGTGCCGAGAGCGTCCACGTCGCCGGTGAACTCGGGGCTGTCGAAGGAAACGCGCACATGGCTCTGCGCCGCAAGGTTGTATATCTCATCAGGCTTGATGTCGTACACAAGACGGGAGAGACAGCATGCGTCGGACATGTCGCCGTGATGCAGGAAAAGCTTCACGTCATTTACATGGGGATCCTGATACAGATGATCGATGCGCTGCGTGTTGAAAGTCGAAGCACGACGGATGATGCCATGCACCTCATAGCCTTTCTCCAACAGCAACTCGGCAAGATAGCTGCCGTCCTGACCTGTTATTCCGGTTATCAACGCTTTCTTTGACATTGGATCTTCTCCTGTTTTTTTTTCTGTACAGCTTTTACACATTCACTTGTCGTGCGCACCTTCGCCGTGCCACGGGATGAACTCCGGCACCTTGTCGATTCCGGCGGCGATGCGCTGGCGCACAGCCTCATATACAAGAATCGTCGCCGCCGCCGACACGTTCAGCGAATCGGCAAGACCCAGCATCGGAATCCTTACGCGAAGCTCTGCACCATCCATCCACTTTGCGGTGAGCCCGTACTGTTCCGCACCAAGCGCTATCGCAACATTGCCTGTGAGATCCACCTCAAAATGAAGCTTCTCGGCATGTGGCGTGGCGGCAAGAATCTTGAACCCTTTGGCCTTTAGCCATGCAAGAGCCTCATCGGACGACGCCTCGACAATCGGAACGGAAAACATCGTGCCGGTCGATGCCCGCACTACGTTGGGGTTGTGGATGTCGGTCGTGCGGTCGCACACTATGACGGCGGCGACATTCGCCGCATCGGCGCTGCGGAGTATCGTCCCGAGATTGCCCGGCTTTTCTATCGACTCCGTCACGATCACAAGCGCATTGGGCGGAAGTTCAAGATCTGCAAGCCTTTTCGCGACGTGCGGTCCCGTCATCAGCAATCCATCCGGACGCTCCTTGTACGCCATCTTCACGAACGCAGTCTTCGAACAGGTGAATACGTCCGCCCCCGCCCGTTCCGCGTCGGCGACAAGCTGCGCCTCGTTCTCGTTCTTGAGGTAGAGTTCGGGACAATGGAAGATGGCTCCGGGGCGATAGCCGTTGTCAAGTGCGCGACGGCATTCGCGGAATCCCTCCACGATCATCTCGCCTGTCTCTTCGCGCGTGGAACAGCTGCGGAGCTTAACCACGTGCTTTATCTTCGGGTTTGCCGGACTCGTCAATTCAGTTCGCATATTTCATCAGCCTCCACAAGCTCTTCCTGTGTACCATAGCCCCAGGTGACGCCAATCGTACGGACACCGTTCGCCTTGCCCGCATCGATATCGCCCTTGGTGTCACCGACCATGACAGCATCATCAGGATCTATGTTCATGTCTTTCATGAGACGCGCCAGAAGTTCTGGCTTTTTGTATCTGATCCCCGGAAAACTGTCGAAACTCCAGACCCCGTCGAAAAGACCGTCCCATCCGATCGCCTTAACTATCCTCTGCGTTGCGGCATGACGTTTGTTTGTGACGATATAGATCTTTGCGCCCTTGTTTTTCAGGGACTGAAGTTTTTCAGGTATTCCCGGATAGGGAGCGGTGTTTGGGAAGCCTGACTCATCGTAGTTCGGCTTGAACCTTTCCGTAAGTTCGGCGACAAGCTCCGGAGTAACGTTATCGAAAAGTTCATAGGCCATCTTTTCAAGCGTAGGACCTATCCTGAACACCTCGTCGAAATGCGGACATGACAATCCCATGTCCGCAATAGTCTTCTTCCATGCAAGGATAATGTCCTCGCCGGTCCGCGCAAGCGTACCGTCGAAGTCAAAGAACCAGTGACCTCGAAACTTCCCTGCTTCTCTAATGTCGGTGTTTTCCATAGGAGTTGAATTATATCATGTCCGCCCATGATTCTCATCCAATATTATTTGCGCCGGGATTTTCCTCGCCAAGCAGATTCTCGACAGGTTGCCGAACTACAGTTTTCCCCTCGATTTTTCAATTCGCATATACCCGCTTTTCGGCACTGGAACGCGCTGAATTCCGCGTTTGAGCTTTTGGGTTCCGACAGCCCGTCCAAAGGTGTCGTAAAGCTCCGCTGTTGCATCATCCTCAACATCAAGCGCAATCCCATCAATCAATGTGCCGTTGAGGATATATGTGGGCCTATCCAATTCTCCGCACGGCACAACCATGCCCGACATGTAAACGCCGATTATGCGTTCATCCGCACTTTCTCCCGCAAGGAGCGGATATTGCGATTCCGGGTTGTATGCAAGAAAGCGCCCATTCAGCAATGCCTTCCGGTGCTTCTGCGAGAATAAAAGCCAGTGCCGTATTGCCTCGCGGTGGCCCTCGGGCAGATCGCGCAGCATCATCGAATACTGGATCACACCGAACATCGAGGACAGTATCGGCAACGCCGCACCCTGCGGCGTGTCGGACGGATGCCATTCAAGCATGTCCGCATGGACCGCCGCACCGCCGCAGGTCAGGCGAAGGTCGGCTATCCGCTGACGGTTCAGCTGCATGTCCCCGGGACAGTCCGACGCCCGCATCATGTTTCCGAACTGTCGTATCGCCGGACCGATGTACTTCTGTCTGAATTCAAGAAGCACATCGGGCTTCGCCGCAGTCAGCGCGGCATGAACATCTGTCATAAGACGGTTCACGGCATCCGGAAGCGACCGAATGTCACGCCCCGCATAGCCTTCAGCGATGGCGGGGTCTTTTCCGTACAGATTGAAGCTGTCGATGAAATCAAGCTTGAACCCATCAAGATCCCATTCCTTCATTGCCGTTACATACGTATCGACCAAAAACCGGCGCACCTCCGGAAAACGCGGGTCG
>JAGBFY010000424.1 GCA_017936245.1 Kiritimatiellia bacterium | reverse complement strand
TGCTGTCCTTCTGGAAATGCCGTGGTGTCATCGTTGAATGCGGAGGACGCGACGAGATCATAGATCCACAAATCTTCGGAACGACCCCTGCCGTTTTCTTCAACCAGAGTTTTGAAACGCTGCCTAAACGCTGTTTTGCGGTCTGCCACGACTCCAAGCACACAGGAAACCTTGCGGCACGCGAACTGCTTCTGTCCGAAGCGGAACATTTCACCTACATTCCGGCTCCTTTAAATTCATTCTGGAGCCAGGAGCGGAAGCAGGGATTCACCGAAGCGCTCGCACTTAACGGGAAGGCATGGATAGATTTCAACTGGCCTAATGCTGCCAACACAGCAACCCGGCGAACCAAAGCTCTGCAGAAATTCCTTCTGGATCTGCCGAAACCATGTGCAGTCTTTGCGGCAAACGATGCGCTGGCCGCAGAAGCGATTACAGCGGCAAAGCTATCAAACATCGCCATACCGGATGAGATTGCGATTCTGGGCGTTGACAATTCATTGGATGTCTGTGAACACACAAACCCGACATTGAGTTCGATTGAACCTGATTTCCGCCGTGGCGGCAATATCGCCATGCTGATGCTGTTGGCGGTGATGCGCAACAGCGGCAGCTTCCATGGACTTCGTCATAGGACATTTGGGGATCTTCATGTGGTCCGCAGGCTTTCGACCAAACGGTTGCAAACTTCCGACCCGATTGTGATCGAAGCCCTCAATCTTATACGCAAGAAGGCCTGCATGGGACTAAAAGCTGCAGACGTAACAAGGATTTTTCCCTGTTCGCGGCGCATGGCCGACCTTCGCTTCACACGGACGGCAGGACATTCAATTCTAGATGAAATTCAATCCGTCCGGCTCGACCGGGCAAAGCAGCTTCTCCTCAATCCCAATCAGGATCTCAAATCAATCTCTGACTTCTGCGGATTCCGGCATCCCAACTCACTGCGCAAGTTTTTCCTCAAGGAAACCGGAATGACACTCAGCCGGTGGCGAGAAAAACATCTCAATAAAGCCCTCCCCGACGACCTTCCTGCCATATAATGGAACGCATTGCATCTCACGAGTCCCTGACGCGCAATTTACCACCGTCCCCATCATCCTATGTGGGCGTATTCCTGCGTCCGCCCCATTGCCCAAAATGAGAATTCACTTCTCACGCTTCCAATGTGGCCGAGGATGATGAGAATATGGTTTGGACTAATTCTCAAGATTACGGAGCGGATGAAATCCTATCCCATCCATTTATCTTAACCCCAACCGTACAACGCGCAGCTTGCGCGTTGCATTTTGTAGGGTCTATTCATCGATTTCAATCTCCAATTTTCCGCCTGCAGTCACTTCAGATGTCGATATCCAACGGCGGTCGAGCGTCAGTCCATTCAGCTTGACGCCCTTTATGCGCCACGCCCCTGGCTTTGTTCTTGGCGCCTGGATTTCAAACATACGCCCCGAATAATACCTTGGATCAAGACGTATCTTCACCGACTTGAACACAGGTGACGTGAGATACCATTTGCCGTCACCCGGGCAAAGCGGATGCATGCCTATGGACGCAAGGACATACCATGCGCTCATCTGTCCGACATCCTCATTGCCGCAAAGCCCGAAAGGTCCGGTCGCATAAGCCTTCTCACATATCCTGCGTGTCCATCTTCCCGTTTCATCCGGCTTTGTTGAATGCGCAAACAGGAACGGCAGTGTATGGCACGGCTCGTTCGGATGGTTGTATCCGTCGTTCCAGCGGAAATCATCCGGCACAACGGAGAAAAAGCGTTCCAGTTCCTCCGTAAACCTGCGCCTCCCCCCCATCAGGCGTATCAGTCCTTCAATGTCGTGCGGCACAAACCACCCTTGCTGCCACGGATTCGCCTCCACGCATCCCTGTCCGTGCTTCTCGCGTCCCTGCCACTCAAGCCAGCCGCCATCTGCGGTACGCGTGCGCATCCACCCGACCTCATTCGACCAGCAGTTGGTGTAAGACTGAGCATAGCCCAAAAATCTCGCGGCGATCTCCTTTTCTCCGAGCATTTCCGCAAGACGCGCACAGCACCAGTCGGCATAGGCGAACTCCAGCGTCTCCGAGAGACTTCCGGGCTTGTAGCCGAGACGGCGGTCGTTCCCCTCAGCCTCCAGGGAACGACATGCAAGATCAAGAGCCAGACGAGCATCGAAGGTGCGAATCCCCTTCTCCCACGCATCGGCAATGACCGAAACAAGCGGCTGACCTATCA
>JAGBFY010000423.1 GCA_017936245.1 Kiritimatiellia bacterium | reverse complement strand
GAGACCGGTGCCGGACAGTGGGGCACCGCGCTTTCGATGGCGTGTTCGTTCTTCGGACTCGATTGCCAGGTCTATATGGTGAAAGTCTCCTATGAACAGAAGCCGTTCCGCCGTGAGGTCATGCGCACGTACGGCGCAAAGGTGACCCCTTCGCCGTCGATGACGACAGCTGTCGGCAGGGCAATCAACGAGGCGCATCCCGGTACGACAGGTTCTCTCGGATGTGCAATCTCCGAGGCCGTCGAGGCGGCTTCTTCGCAGGAAGGGTATCGCTATGTTTTGGGGTCTGTGCTTGCGCAGGTCCTTCTGCACCAGTCCATCATAGGTCTTGAGGCGAAGTCTGCGTTCGATAAGCTTGGGGTCAAGCCTGATGTCATCATCGGTTGCGCCGGCGGCGGTTCGAACCTTGGCGGACTCATCTCGCCGTTCATGAGGGAGAAGCTCCGTGGAGAGGCGGATTACCGCTTCATTGCGGTCGAACCGGCAAGCTGTCCGTCCCTTACGCGCGGAAAGTACGCCTACGACTATTGCGACACCGGAAGGGTCTGTCCCCTCCAGAAGATGTACACGCTTGGCCACGATTTCATTCCGTCTGCGAACCATGCCGGCGGTCTCAGGTATCATGGCATGAGCTCCACGCTCTCCGAGCTGTACGCTCAGGGGCTGATGGAGGCGCGTTCCGTGGAGCAGACGAGCGTGTTCGCCGCTGCACAGCAGTTTGCCCGGGTGGAGGGCATCCTGCCTGCTCCTGAATCCAGCCATGCGATTCGCGCCGCGATTGACGAAGCGTTGCGCTGCAAGGCGGAGGGCAAGGAAGAGACGATTCTCTTCGGTCTTACCGGCACCGGCTATTTTGACATGTTCGCTTACCAGAAGTTCAATGACGGCGCGATGTGCGACTACATACCTCGCGATTCGGAACTGGAGGAGAGCTTCAATAAACTGCCGAAGATCGTCTGACAATCATAGGATACAGGGAACCCCGTAAATGACAGCAGTGATAATATTCGCCGCATTATCAATTCTTCTCATAGCAGGAAAAATCCTGCGAGTGCAGATTCCGCTTCTCCAGCGGCTTTATCTGCCGAGTTCCATTGTGGGAGGACTGCTGGGGCTGCTGATAATATCTTGCTTCCGTGAACATATTCCTGTGAATATCACGGATGAGATGCGTAACATGCCGGGGTTTCTGATTAACATCATTTTCGCTACCCTGTTTCTTGGAGGCGGGGTGCCGAAGGTGAAGAATCTTGCGGTATCTGTCATCCCCCAGCTTACTCTGGCCCAGATTGTCGTTTGGGGTCAGTTTGTTGTAGGCGTAGGTCTCGCGGGTTTCCTTCTCGCTCCGATGTTCAATGTTCCGGCGGCATTCGGGAACCTGCTTGAGATGGGGTTTGAGGGTGGTCACGGCACTGTCGGCGGAATGCAGGAGGCGTTCAAGGCGCACAACTGGACCGACGGTATCGCTCTTGGCTACACGGTCGCTACCATCGGCATGGTGACGGGTATTGTGGTCGGCATGGCTCTTGTGAACTGGGCGTACTCACGCGGATACATCAAGACAGTCCGCCCGTTCAGCAAGCGTTCGCTCAATGAACGTCGCGGAATCCACACGAAAGGGGATCGTCCTTCGGCCGGCAAGCAGACCGTGCTGGCGGATTCGGTTGACTCTCTCGCATGGCACATCGCCATCATCGGCATTGCGGTGTTGATCGGATACGGAATACTTGAAGGCCTTCGGGCACTGGAGATTGCGTTTCTTCCGGATGCCAAGACTCGTCTTTTCAAAGGCTTCCCGATATTCCCGCTTTGCATGTTGGGCGGAGTGCTGCTTCAGCTGTTCGCAAAGATGATAAACGTTGATCTTCTTGTTGACAAGGAGCAGATGAACCGCATTTCCGGTGCGGCTCTTGATTATCTCGCCTTGGCGGCGGTTGCGACGATCGAGCTTTCCGTGGTGGCGGCAAATTGGGTTCCTCTTGCCATAATGACGGTCGCTGGCGCCGTGTGGTGTGTGTGTTCGGTGATGTATTTCTCCCCGCGTCTCTTCAAGGAAGCCTGGTTTGAGCGTGGCATTGCGGAGTTCGGTCAGGCTTCCGGCGTCACGGCGACAGGATTGCTCCTCCTGCGTACTGTGGATCCCGACAACAAGACCATCGCCGCCGCATCATTTGCAGGAAAGCAGCTGCTTCATGAACCCGGCATGAACATATGGGTCGCCCTCTCGTTCGCGCTTGTGTTCACGGTTGGCTGGATGCCGGTGTTTCTTGTGTCACTCGTGATGCTGATCATCTGGGTCGTTGTTGCAGTCATCCTCATGCGTCGAGTGAAAAAGAACGCATGATTTATTTCGGATCCTGATAGCGGAATACTGACGGGTTGTGCCCGAATACGGCTTTGAAGCGTGTGTTCAGGTGGCTGGCGCAGCAGAAGCCGCATTTCTCCGCTACTGACTGGATCGAAAGGCCGGAGTTTGATATCATCCTGACTGCTTCATTGAGCCTGATCTTTTCGATTTCAGCCTTCAGTGTTGTGCCGAGCACAAGATTGGCTTTCATCTCAAGGGTGCGTTTTGAAACTCCAACGGCCATTGCAAGTTTGGAGATCGTGTGACGTTCTGACAGGTCCCTGCGGACGATTGTCAGAGCCTTTGCGACAAAACGATCCGGAACCTGCATCTCGTCAGTGGATTGCCGCGTCACCACACGCGGAAATGCCAAGTCGACGAGCGGTTCCACCTTTCGCTTCTGCATATGGGCGTCAAGCAGCTGGGCGCAAAGAATCCCGGCGTTGCGTCCGTCAAGTGATATCGAGGATAGTGAAGGGGAGAACGATTCGCACAGGACCTCGTCATTGTCGGTTCCGAGGATGGAGATGGAGCCTGGAACTGAGATCCCTGCGTCAAGGCACAGTCCCATGACCTGAAGGGCACGACGGTCCCAGGCCGCATAGAGAGCTGTCTGGGGCGGTAGCGATTTCAGCCATTCAGTGAGTTAGGTGGATTCCATGTCAAAATCAGAGGATACCTCTCGTGTGGATGCGTTAAACGCTGTGCTGTCCAAACCTTCCTTTTTGAGTCTCGATCGGAATCCATCCAGTCTCCGTTCGCACCATTCCGCAGCTTTTATCAGAGGTGTTCCGACGAATGCGAAGTTCCTGTATCCTCTAGAAAGGAAATACTCTGCAGCGGTAGCTCCGACATTCTCCTGGTTGCGGTTTACGAACGTCGCCCATTTTGGCGGCATGCTGTTTTTTGCTTTTTCGTTGAAAGGCGGATTTATGAATACCGCCGGTATTTTCGTGTCAATCAGTTCCTCCAGCTGTGAATGCTCCCGCAGCATGGCGATTATCCCCGTGCAGCCCCACCGTCGTCCCTTGCCAAGACCCTGTTCGTAACGGTTGCCTGTCTCGAAATGGAACTGCCACGGACCATGTTCGCGTCCGTAGGCCAGGATGCCTTCGAGTATCTGCCGTTGCAGGAACTTGTCTGTAGGAAGAATGATTAGAACCTTTGCTTTCATAACGCGTGTATTATATTATTTCT
>JAGBFY010000422.1 GCA_017936245.1 Kiritimatiellia bacterium | reverse complement strand
GAGCTTTGGCAGGGCCCGGCTCCGCGTCAGGATCTTCTCAGCAACGTGGTCCACTACAACTGGCACTGGTTCCGCAATTGGGGTACTGCTGAGATGGGCAACAACGCTCCCCACTTCGCAGACGTCGCTCGCTGGGCGCTCGGCGTCGGTTATCCTGATGCTGTGCAGTGCTCGGGCTCGCATTACTTCCCGAAGGATGACGACTACAACTTCCCGGATATCTTCAATGCCTCCTTCAAGTTCCCCGGCAACAAGCTCATCACGTTCGAGCTTACGAGCCACTGCCGCGAGAAGCCCTACATGGATACGGGTACGGGCGCGATGGTGTACGGAACGAAGGGCGCCGTGTACTTCGGTCCGGACGACACAGCTCGCCTCTACGACCTCAAGGGCAAAGAAGTGAAGCGTTGGCATGCCGGCGGCAAGACGGAGGCTGGTTCCACGACCAATCCTACCGCTTCTCTCGATGTTCTCCACATGACGAAGTTCGTGGAGTGCATCCGTGCGAAGAACCTTCAGACGAACGCTCCTGCGGATGAGGCCGTGAAGTCCACATTCCTTCCGCTTGTTGCGAATGTCGCCGCAGATCTCGGTGAGACGGTTCGTCTCGATCCGAATACGGGCAAGCTCCTCACCAAGAGCGCAGAGAAGCTCTGGTCGCGTGAATACGCCAAGGGCTGGGAACTCGTCTGATAGAGCATCAAGTTGCCCTAACTGGGCACTATCCAACAAAGAGCCGTTTGCCGTAAAAGGTGAGCGGCTTTTGATTCGGCAATAGCGGAACATGTTGCCGTCATGCTAGCTGATACTGCAGAATGCTATTTGATGCGAATTGGAGTTGCGCGGACTCTGGATGCTTGGCGGTTCGGCGAAAAATGATATAATGTGCGGCCGAATTTCCACGTCGGAAAGACGGATATACAATAGAGGATTTAAAAAGAGATGAGTGAAGAGATGAATGCCGCGACGATTTCAAGGATCGCAGCGGAGGCGTCGGTTTCTGGTGCGCAGGTGATGGCTGTCGCGAAGCTGCTTAAGGACGGAAACACTGGTCCGTTCATTGCCCGCTACCGCAAGGAGGCGCACGGCAATCTGGACGAGGTCCAGATCCTCAAGATACAGGAACGCGTCGGATATTACGGAGAGCTTGAGGAACGCAAGGCCACCATCATCAAGTCCATTGATGAACAGGGGAAGCTTACGGACGATTTGCGAGACAAGATCGAAAAGTGCATGGTGAAGAGCGCACTCGAGGATCTATACCAGCCGTACAAGCCGAAGCGCCGCACACGCGCAATGATCGCGAAGGAGAAGGGACTCGAACCTCTCGCCGACATAATCTGGGCGCAGGGAAGTGAACAGCCCGAGACTGCGGCGGCGGATTTTGTGGATGCCGCGAAAGGTGTGGAGGATGCGGCGGCGGCGCTTGCCGGTGCGCGCGACATCTGCGCTGAACGCATCGCGGATATCGCCGATGTGCGCGGACTCGTCCGCCGGGCATATGCGACGAAGGCACTCGTCAAATCCAACGTCAGTCTCGTCAATCCGCCCAAGGAGCCGACGAAGTTTGAGCAGTACTACGATTTTGAAGAGCCGATTTCGGAGATGCCGTCCCACCGCTATCTGGCGATACGTCGCGGACAGACGGAAGGTGTGCTTTTCATGCGCCTGGTGGTGGATTCCGCTCCGCTGATCGAGCGCATAGAGGAATATGCAGGGGTGAAGTCCGCAAGTCCGCTCGCTGAAGAGCTTCGCCTTGCGGCGGCGGACGCCTACAAGCGTCTCGTATCGCCGGCGTGCGAACTTGATGTCACGATGGAGAAGAAGCAGGAGAGTGACCGTGCCGCTGTCGAGGTGTTTGCGGAAAATCTCCGGAACCTGCTTCTCGCATCTCCATTGGGGGAAAAGCGCGTTCTCGCCATAGACCCCGGCATTCGCACGGGCTGCAAGGTGGCTATGCTTGATGCTACGGGCAAGTTCCTAGGAAACACCGTAATCTACCCGATGCAGAAGCCGGATGAATCGCGTGAGATCATTGCGAAGATTGTGGTGAAGTACAAGCCTGAGGCCATCGCCATCGGAAACGGGACCGCAGGACGCGAGACCGAGGCGTTTGTGCGCACGACGCTCAAGACAATGAACGAGAAGGACATCATAGTGGTGTCCGTATCGGAGTCGGGAGCTTCCGTTTACAGCGCGAGCGAGATCGCCCGTGAGGAATTCCCCACGCTCGACCTTACTGTCCGCGGGGCGATATCCATCGGGCGCCGTCTCCAGGATCCGCTAGCCGAACTGGTTAAGATCGATCCGAAGGCTATAGGCGTGGGACAGTATCAGCATGATGTTTTCCAGCCGCTTCTCAGCGCAAAACTTGATGATGTGACCGTGAGCTGCGTGAACAAGGTCGGTGTTGAGCTCAACACCGCTTCCGCGCCGCTCCTTACACGCGTGTCCGGCATCGGTTCCTCGCTCGCCAAGCGGATTGTCGAATGGCGCAACGAGAACGGCGCGTTCAAGAGCCGCAGCGAACTCAAGAAGGTTTCTGGACTCGGCCCCAAGGCGTTCGAGCAGTCTGCAGGCTTCCTTCGCAGACGCGGGGCGGCAAATCCTCTTGATTCGTCAGGCGTCCATCCCGAACGCTATGCTCTTGTCGAAAAGATGGCAGAGGATCTTGGTGTTTCGGTCAAGGAGCTTGTCGGCAACGCAACGCTTGCGGACAGGATCGACGTCAAGAAGTATGTTTCCGCAGATGTCGGTGAGCCGACGCTCAAGGATATCATCGAAGAACTTAAGAAGCCTGGGCGCGATCCGCGTGCAGTGTTCGAAAAGCCGGCCTTCCGTGATGACGTGATGACGATTGATGACGTCAAGGAGGGTATGACCCTTGAAGGCGTTGTGACGAACGTCACTGCGTTCGGCGCATTCGTCGATATCGGCATTCATCAGGATGGGCTTGTGCACGTTTCTGAGATAGCGGACCGGTTCGTCCGGGATCCTTCTGAGGTTGTCAAGACCGGCGACAAGATTACGGTGCGCGTAATCGGTGTGGACAAGGCCCGCAACCGCGTTTCGCTCTCGGCCCGCACGAAGCCTCGTCCGCAGGAGGGGAGCCGTCCGTCAGGTCCGCGCCGCAGCAACGGCGGAGACCGTGGCGATCGCGGAAACCGGTCGTATTCCAGCGGCTTCAACTGCAACCCGTTTGCGAACCTCTAAAGGGATTGCTGCACAACCGCAATTCATGGTTTTTGCAATTGCCTCTGATAAGTCCGTTGTGTAATGTGTGTCACGATGACACATTGGCACGGTGGCACATATTATATTCAATTTTATCGGGTAAAAATTTGTTTTTAATGCTTTTGCGTTTTGGCACACGAACTGCATATGTAGTGGCAAAGAAGAAAAGGAAGCGATGTGACACAATAATGGGTCCGTTGCTTCGGAAGGAGAAAAAATTATGGCAAAAGTTTTAGGAATTGACTTGGGAACGACCAACAGCTGTATGGCTGTCATGGAAGGCGGCGAGCCTGTGGTCATCCCGAATGCTGAAGGTGCGCGTACCACGCCTTCAATCGTTGCGTTTACGAAGACGGGCGAGGAGCTAGTCGGTCAGGCGGCGAAGCGTCAGGCTGTCACGAACCCGAAGTCCACGGTCTACTCCATCAAGCGTTTCATGGGGCGTCGCTACGATGAGATGTCCGAAGAGATCAAGATGGTGCCTTATGAGGTCTGTGCCGCCAAGAACGGCGATGCGGCCGTCAAGGTCGAGGGCCGCGAGTACTCCGCTCAGGAGATTTCCGCGAAGATCCTCTCGAAGCTGAAACGCGACGCCGAGGCCTATCTTGGCGAGAAGATCACGCAGGCCGTCATCACGGTGCCCGCGTACTTCACGACGCGCAGCGTCAGGCGACGAAGGATGCCGGCGCGATCGCGGGTCTCGAGGTGCTCCGCATCGTCAACGAGCCGACTGCGGCATCGCTTGCCTACGGTCTCGACAAGAAGAAGAACGAGAAAATCGCTGTTTACGACTTCGGTGGCGGTACGTTCGATATTTCCGTTTTGGATATCGGCGACGGCGTGTTCGAGGTGAAGGCCACCAACGGCGATACGCACTTGGGCGGCGATGACCTTGACCAGGCGATAATGAAGTGGATGATCGACAGCTTCAAGGCTGAGCAGGGCATCGACATCTCTACGGACATGATGGCGCGTCAGCGTCTCAAAGAGGCGGCCGAGAACGCCAAGTGCGCTCTCTCCTCCGCTACCACGTTCGATATCTCTCTCCCGTTCATCACGGCGGACGCGACAGGTCCGAAGCACCTCCAGATGACGCTCACGAAGGCGAAGCTCGAGCAGCTCACCGACGATCTCATCGAGCGTACGAGCGGCCCCTGCCGCAGCTGCATGAGCGATGCCGGTCTTTCGACTGTCGATGAGGTCGTTCTCGTCGGCGGACAGACGCGCATGCCCCGCATCCAGGAGCAGGCGAAGAAGCTTTTCGGCAAGGAGCCCCACAAGGGAGTGAACCCCGACGAAGTCGTCGCCATCGGCGCAGCCATCCAGGGCGCGATTTTGAAGGGTGAAGTGAAGGACGTTCTCCTTCTCGACGTCACCCCGCTCACGCTCGGTATCGAGACTTTGGGCGGCGTTCTCACCCCGCTCATCGAGCGCAACACCACGATCCCCACCAAGAAGAGCCAGGTGTTCTCCACGGCGGCCGACAATCAGCCCGCAGTGACGATTGCCATCTTCCAGGGCGACCGCAAGATGGCGCGCGACAACAAGTCTCTCGGCAACTTCAACCTCGACGGCATTCCTCCGGCTCCGCGTGGCGTTCCGCAGATCGAGGTCACGTTCGACATTGACGCAAACGGCATCCTCAACGTCTCCGCAAAGGATCTCGGCACCAAGAAGGAGCAGAAGATCACGATCACGGCGGCGGGCGGTCTCTCCAAGGACGAGATCGAAAAGATGCGCCGCGATGCTGAGGCTCACGCCGCTGAGGACGAGAAGCGTCACGAGGAGGTCGAGGCCCGCAACAAGGCCGACGGTCTGGCGTTCCAGGTCGAGAAGACCCTTAAGGATGCAGGCGACAAGATTGCCGCCGACAAGAAGGCTCCAGTTGAGGCCGCTCTCAAGGATCTCCAGGAAGCCCTCAAGAACGCTTCCACGCCGATCGAGACGATCAAGGCCAAGCAGGAAGCCCTCATGAAGGCGATGGAGCCTGTCGCACAGGAGATGTACGCCTCCGCTCAGGCGGCCGGTGCTCCCGGTGCGGATGCTGCGGCCGGTGCTGG
>JAGBFY010000043.1 GCA_017936245.1 Kiritimatiellia bacterium | reverse complement strand
GCCAATGCTTCAGGCGCTTGACATATCGAACTGCTACCAGTTTGTCGATGCGTTCACCGGTGTGACTACACCTGTGGATGCAGGTTGCAGGTTTGAGGTCAATCTAAGGAACTCCGACCTTCGCATCTTCCTAGATCTCAACCCAACGGGTGGCGCTTACAGGGAGGTGCCGCTGAAAAGCGCTCAGGGGAATGTCGACATACGGGTGTTTGTCAGGGACCGTTTCCAGAACGCACATATAGCTGTCGGGCCGGTGGATGCAAGGATGGCTGACGGAACACATATGACTGGATCGGTCTTCTATGAGAACACAAACGACATTGGATATGTGACGTTCCGGAACGTGCATTCCACGACGTCGCTGTCCAATGCGCTGGCGGTGGCGGATGTGCTGAATGACGGCACTCTTGACTGCCTCCAGCCGGAGGAAGGAACAGAAATCGCTTTGGAAGGGATCATGGCTGTCGATCCGGCTCATGCATCGACAAACCGAATAGATGGCACTATCGCCTTTTCGAAAGGGACGTTCTTCGGGATCCCGCTCAGAAATGCCGGCACTCAGTTCCGTCTGCGGGGAGAGAGTGTGGCGTTTGACAACGCAAAGGCGTCAATGCCGCAAGGCGGAAACATACAGGGCAAAGGCTTTATTTCGTTTCCTGGGTTTCGTGAAGATGCGGCCTCGTTCAAGATTGCCCTCAAAGGAGACGGTATTGCGTTGGATGATGCCCTGTCCTCGCTCGGAATCGAATCCGGAAACATGTCCGGAAAGGTCTCCGGAGCTGTTGAGTTCGATGGACCGTTGAGCACCGCTCTTGTCTCCCGCGTGAACGGAAAGGTTTCGGTGTCGCTTCAGGATGGACATCTTGCGAGATTGAAGCTGTTTGCCGGGCTTACCGATTATCTGGCAAAGAACATACCTGGCGTATCCACGCTTGTGGACCAGTCGAACGCCGAGATGGAGGGCCCGATATCGAATGGAGTGATCAGGGCATCAAAGATGCTGGTTTCCGGAGGCGTTTTCACAATCACCGGCAGCGGCACCTATTCCATGCCGGAAGACAAGCTTGACATCACCGCCCGTGTGAGGATATTCAGGAACGATTCCATAATCGGCAGGCTTGCGAACCCGATCACATGGACGTTTTCAAAGCTCCTTATGGAATTCAGGGTGTATGGCTCGATAGACGACCCTAAATGGGAATACATCTCTGTCCTTGAGCGTCTGCTGTAGCCGTCTGCTACAGAGAATGGCGGATTGTGGTATAATTTCAGGCAAATTTTCAGGAACGGAAGATATGAGCGTCATAGAACAGAAGGGAATGTATCCCGAATTTCCGCGTTGCGGCAAGCCGCATGCGCGAACAACCCACTATTGCCCCGGATGCGGGCATGGAATCGTCAACAAGCTGATAGCGGAAGCCTGTGCCGAGATGGGGCTTCAGGACGATACGATCTTTGTCGATCCCGTCGGTTGCGGAGTGTTCACCTACTATTATTGGGATGCTTCGCACATTTCTGCCGCCCATGGCCGCGCCTCTGCGGCTGCGACTGGAGCATGCAGGGCTCGCCCCGACGCCGTCACCATCGCCTATCAGGGCGATGGCGACCTTGGCGCCATCGGCTTCAACAACGCATTCCAGGCGGCGAGCCGCGGTGAGAAGTTTGGCTGCATCTTCATCAACAACTCCCTCTATGGCATGACCGGCGGACAGATGGCGCCGACCACACTCGAGGGCGAGAAGACGACCACCACGCCGTTCGGGCGCGATTCTTCCTTGACCGGACATCCTCTCCATGTGTGCGAGGTGTTCAACCAGCTTCAGGCTCCCGTGTACATCGCCCGCGTCTCTGTTGCCGACACGCGCCGCATCATGCAGTGCAAGCAGGCGATCCGCCGCGTGTTCGAGATTCAGAAGGAGCACAAGGGCTATGCGCTTCTCGAGATTCTCGCGCCGTGTCCGACGAATCTCCGCATGGACGCGATGAAGTCCGCGGAGTTCTGCATGAACGAGATGGAGAAGGAATTCCCTCTCGGCACGTTCCGCGACGTCGAGAAGGGTGTTGCGGGTATCGAGGCCGTTGCCCATCCCGAATCCAAGGTTCTTGAGGCGAAGCCTGTTCCGCTGGTGGCCAACTGCGCTGAGCTTTTCGACGACGGCGAGCGTACGCCTGAGGCTGTGGACGATCCGTCCGTGCCGGAAAAGCGTTTCAGGTTCGCCGGATATGGTGGACAG
>JAGBFY010000421.1 GCA_017936245.1 Kiritimatiellia bacterium | reverse complement strand
CTTTATCTTCCTTTCTTTCTTTTGCTTCTTTTCTTTCTTTCCTTCGTTTTCTCTTTTGGCCATGTCTGGCTCCTTTCTTTGGGTTGTGCATAACTCGCCCGCGACACCCGCCGCTGACGAAATCCGGGTACAAAAAAAGCGCGTCGTTTCCGACGCGCCTGAGGCTTGGATTTGTGGTTGTTGTTTCATGGATTTTTTCTTGGTTTGTTACTTGAAAACCCTGCCGGCACTCGCCGGACAGGAAGAGCGAAAATTGAGAAAACTGCAGCATGATTTGGTATAATTCTCGGCATTAAGGGATGGAGTTGCTATGGCAAACGAAACAGAAAATCAGATAGTTGTGTACCAGCCGAATGAGACAGTTCGGCTAGATGTGCGTCTTGAAAATGAGACCGTATGGCTGACGCAGGATCAGATGTCCATGCTTTTTGGTCGTGACCAATCTGTCATAGCGCGACATATTGGTAACATTTTCAAAGAAGGAGAATTAGACAAAAATGTGGTGTATGCAAAATTTGCATATACCACTCGGCATGGTGCGATGCCCGGAAAAACGCAGACAACCGAAGCTGGTTTTTACAATCTGGACGTTGTTATTTCAGTTGGTTATCGAGTCAAATCGGTGCAAGGTACTCGATTCAGACAGTGGGCTACAAGTGTGTTGAAGGAATATCTTCTTCGTGGCTATTCGGTAAATTTACGGATGAATCAACTTGAAGATACAATGCATCGCAATCTAGCGAAGCATGATGACCGAATTGCCGCTCTTGAACATAAAGTCGATTTCTTCGTGCAGACGCAGACACCGCCGTTGCAGGGTGTCTTCTATGAAGGGCAGTTGTGGGATGCGTGTTCGCTGGTGGAGAAGCTGATTGGGCGAGCTAAAAAGACGATACTGCTTATTGACAGTTGGGTGGGGACTGGTACGCTTGATATGCTTGCGAAGAAGCGCAAGGGTGTTGTGGTTGAAGTGGTAACTTCACCTCGTGGCAACAAGCTTGCCGCAAGCGACATTACAAAATTCAATGCGCAGTATGGTGGTCTTTCAGTCAAGACATCGATGGCATTCCATGACCGTTTTCTGATAATCGACGACAAGGAACTGTACCTTATCGGCGCATCGCTGAAGGATCTCGGCAAGAAATGCTTCGGCTTCACTTCCCTCGACAAATCCAACATTCCCGACATTCTCGCCAAGATTTAATCACTTGGAGATAAGAGATGGGAATGAGTGATGAGAGGCGGCGGAATGCCGCCTTTTTTGATAGCGCTATTCTGAGCAATCGGGCAGGGGGGGGCTTTGCCTCTGTCCGTTTCGTTTTTGCTTTCTCAACCTACAAAGATTCATCAAATCTTGAGCAGGTTCTTGCTGAGGGCGATGGCCACCGCCTCGGAACGGTTCGAGGCGCCGAGCCGGGAAAAGGCCGTTTTCATGTGCGCCTTCACGCAGTCAACCCCGATTCCGAGAACTCTTGAGATGTCGGCGTTGGTAAGTCCTTTGGCGGCGTAGTGCAGTATCTCAATCTGACGCGGAGACAACTGCAGTGTGTTCTCTTCATCTGAAACCGCTGCTGCAATTTCAGGACTTATGGATTTCTTTCCCGCCGCCACTTCGCGAATCGCGGATATGATGTCGGCATGTGAAGAATCTTTCGCCAGAACGCCCAGCGCCCCGGTGGCGATCGCCCGTCCGACCTCGTTTGAATCGCTGAAAGAGGTCAGTATCAGTACTTTGGTGTTTTTGAAATCCTGCGATATTGCCGAGGTGGTTTCGACGCCGTTCATCTTCGGCATCATCAGGTCGACGACGGCGACATCGGGCTTGAGCTGTCTTATCAGCTTCAGCGCATCTTCTCCGTTGGCCGCCTCACCGACGACTTCCAGATCGTTTTCCAGGTCGATGATCGCCTTTAGTCCCATCCTGACGACGACATGGTCGTCAACCAGCATTACCTTTATCTTTTTTCCGTTCATTTCTCCCCCGATTCCGCCGGGATGCTCACTGTTATCCTCGTGCCTTTACCCGGCACACTCCTGATGTCTATACTTCCGTTTATGGCGGCAACCCGTTCTCGGATTCCTTGGATTCCGAAATGACCCTGTTCAGGTCCGTTTGCGGTTTTGGGATCGAATCCGCACCCGTCGTCCCTTACCGAGAACTTGATGAATCCGTCTTTCAGTTCGCCGGCGATTTTGACGTAAGACGCATGCCCGTGCCTGATTGCGTTAACGGTCAGCTCCCTGATTATGCGCAGCACTACATGGGCGTCGCTGTCGGAAAGAGCCTCTCTCGGCACGTTGAACCGAACCGTTGAAGCGGTCTGCCCCAAGTGGTTCGCAATTGTGCGCTCGACCGCTTCCGCCATGTTCTTCTCTTCGAATGTGCGGCTTCTGAGATCCCAGAGACAGCACCTCAGCTCGTGTCTGCATGACGCAAGCATCTGCCTTGCGTTGTGCAGATATCCCTTTGCCGCATCAAATCCTTTGTCTCCGATACGCATCGCCGCATCGATCTGCAGAGCCGTTCCGGTGAGCATCTGCGACATGGAGTCGTGAATCTCCACCGCGAGCCGGGTACGTTCCTCGACTTTCAGTTCTGTCTTGGCGTGGTCGATCTGTTCGTTGTAGAGTTCCCTGCCTTTTCGTGACGCCAACGCCTTAAGTATCCGGTTGTGAATGAGAATGGCAACGATGATGAGTACAAGCAGCGCTGTTATGACCGCAAAACGCGCCGGGGTCCACCATGACGGTGCGAAATCCTATATACTACCTGAATTGTGCTATTTGACAAAATCAATCGGTAAATGCGCGAAATTATAATTCTTTTTGAGGTCTATCCCCGGTTGTTCCGCATCATTCCCAAGGCTGAATGAGCAGTGTGCCTCAGCATTGATGCTGAAGGCCGCGCTGTATGGTGCGACTACCGGTTTTTGTTTCGCCATTCACGCATCGTCATCCCCGTCTCCCGACGGAACACAGTTTTGAAGAATGCGGTTGAGTCGTAGCCGCAGAAGGATGGAATGTCGTCAATCGCCATGGATCCGTTCTTCAGCAGGTTCTTGGCGGTATCTATCCGGGCTGTCTGTATCGCCTGAAGTATTGAAATACCCGTGTGCTGCCTGAATAGCTTCTCGGCCAAACGTCTGCTGCATCCCATGCAGTCTGTCACATCCTTGGATGATATGCGTGAGCATGAGTTGTTCGCGATGAACTCCACTGCATTTACGAGGCGTTTGTCTGTGTATGGTCTGCTGGTGGATGCTCGCTTGACTACTCCTATTATGCCGTATGTCAGGGTCTTGACCGGAGACCTTGGGTTTTCTATCCGCCTCTTGAGGAGTTCAACGGCGTTTTCGCCCGCCCTGGAGAAGTTCACCATGACGCTGGTCAGATTCGGAGTCACGTTCTGGCAGATGTGCGTGATGTTGTCTACGCTGATAACCGCGATTTCGTGAGGTATGCGGATGTGCGCCATTCGCAGGGCGCGAAATACGGATGTGGCGAGGTGGTCTGTCGCCAGAAAGAGTCCGCACGGCTTCGGGAGCCGCTTCATCCAGCCCACAAGAGCCGAAACTCCTTCAATGGTCTCGATGGAGGGCCCCGCGTATTCGTGGAAACAGCCCAGGTTCTTTACTCCCTCCCGGAAGCGCGTGCCTCTGTCGCGGCTCCAGTACGCATTCGAAGAGTGTCCGATGAATGCGTACGATGCGTGGCTTCGGATGGATTGCAGTTCGTTGATCGCTGCCGTTACCGGCAGGCTTGTGTCTTGGCAGGAACAGTCGAATATCTGCCTGTCGCGATAGCTGTCGCGCCCCATAAGAATGATGGGCGTCCGGCATTTGGGGATGGCGGGAATCGGCTCCGTGCTGTGTATGGGGTCTATTATTATTCCTACCGGATTCCATGTCCTGATCTGTCTGACGATGTTTTCTTTTGTGGGCGGATCGGACACCGAAAGAATCAGCCAGCCGTATTTTGTGGCGGCAGAGTAGATGCCGCTGATTTTCTCTCTCAGCGCCTGATACGTCGGATCGCAGAATACGATCACAATCCCGTTTTGCACAATTGTCGGTTTCATCGGGAATGAAAGATACCACATTCCAGCCGCGTGCGCAATAGAAAATGTTTTCATTGCGTGATTGCGCATAAACAGAATCGCTATTTTGATACAGTGCCGCGCAGTTGGCAAAGGTGTTGCCGCTGGCCAACGCGCATGTTTCACGAGTGGGGTTGCGCGTGGCTGCGGTGGAGCCGAAAAGCAAAGAAGGAACGGTCTGACATGGACAGAAAAGATTTGAGAATAAAGGTGATCGGCGCACATCCGGACGATCCGGAGGTGAATATGGCCGGTACCATCGCGAAATTCGCGGAGTCTGGAGCCCGAGTGCGGATGGTTTCCGTTTCCTGCGGAGACAAGGGGCATCGCGTTCTGCCGCCGAAGGAGCTGGCGGAGCGTCGTTACGGCGAGACCCAGACGTCCGCAAGAACCCTCGGCGCGGAAAGGTACGTCGTCCTTGACGGGCACGACTGCGAACTCGAGGCGACGATGGCTCCAGAGCGAGGGATTCGGAATCGAGTACCGCAATATCGTGCTGGAGCCGGTCGACTGAACCAGTCCTTGGAACCACATTTACGAGTGTTCCGCGTGGCGAGACGGTTTGAGAAATAGAAAATGAAAATATCAGTAGAAACTTTCATGAAGAAGCTGATCCTGGCCGCATGCCTGTTGCCGGCACTCTGCTTTGCGCGCGATGCCATATTCGCGAATGCGCCCTACATGAACCCAGCCCTTTCCGTAGAGGAGCGCATGGAGGATCTCATCTCTAAGATGACGTTGCGAGAGAAAGTCGCGACGCTCTGCACGACGAGCGGCTTCAAGATGTACGAGATCATAGACGGCGAGGTGTATCCGGCGAAGGCGCTGGATGAACTCTACGCGAAGTTCCCGGGCTGCGGTCTCAGCAGCTTCTTTCGCGCCGACTGGTATTCGGGTCGGAACTGGAAGACGGGGCTTCGCCCGGACATGCTGATCAAGGCATACAATGCGATGCAGAGGTACGCGGTCGAGAAGACGCGTCTCGGAGTCCCGCTGGTACTCGACGGTGGCCAGGTGCTCGGAGATACGGTTATGCCGTCCGGTCTCGGCGCTGCTGCGATGTTTGACACCTCTCTGCATTTCCGGGCGACGCAGATGAACGTGCGCGAATGCGCCACGTTCCAGCATATACCCCGTGTTGGATTCCCGCAGGCGACGCTCGCGCTCGATCCACGCTGGAGCCGCTGTGAGCAGACGTACGGAGAGGATCCGTTCCTGGCCTCGGAGTACGTCTATGCGCGCTGTGACGCCGCGCGGCAGATGGGGGCGGCATCGTCGATCGAGAGCTTCATCTGCCACGGAATGGGCGAGGGCGGGCACATGAACACCCCGGTCCACATGGACGACAACGACCTCTTCAACGTCCACATGCGCCCGTTTGTTGCCGCCGTAGAGGGCGGCGTCGGGCGGATCATGACGTGCTACAATCTCGTCGGCGGCATGCCCGGCATCCTTCGCGGAGACCTCATCAACGGCTTCGTCCGTGCGAAGCTCGGCTACGCAGGCACCTTCATCGGTGACGCCGGCGCGATCGGCGGGCTCGTCTGGCAGAGATTCGCGAAAGACCTCGGCGATGCTGCGGCGCTGTGCGTGAAGAACGGCAACGACCTCTGCTGCTGGGAGGCTGAGAATTATCTTCAGGGTCTTATGCTGGCGCTTGAGCGTAAGCAGATATCCGAGGAGGATCTTAATGTTTCGCTTCGTCGTGTGTTGCGCAAGCGTATCGCGTCCGGGCTCTTCGAGCATCCCTACATCGATCCCGAGGAGCATGCGCGGAAGTACGGACGCCCCGAGGACGTGATAGGCTGTGCGGCGCACCGTGCGCTCGTCCTCGAAATGGCGCGAAAGTCGATGACGCTTCTGGAGAATCCGAAGGGCGTATTGCCGCTCGACCCGACGAAGATCAGGCGCCTCGCGGTGATCGGACCGAACGCCGACAAGCCCGAGAACCAGCTCGGCGACTACACCTCGCCGCAGCGTCCGGGCCAGACCACAACGCCGCGCATGGCCTTCGAGAGGTTCGGGCGGAAGTACGGCTTCACGGTCGACTATCAGCTCGGCTGCAAAATCCGTTCGCTGAACAAAAGCGGATTCGCCGCGGCGGTCGAGGCTGCGAAGAAGGCGGATGCGGTCGTCGTCTGCATCGGCACGTCGTCCGTGCCGGACCACGCCCTCACGCAGAACGAGGCGGGCACGGCGATCTGCGGCCGCATCCAGAGGGACACGGAGCTCGACAAAGACTGCGGCGAGGGTTTCGATTGCTCCATGCTGCGGCTCCACGGCGTGCAGAACGAGCTGTTGAAGAAGCTGAAGGAGACTGGCAAGCCCGTAATCGCCGTCCTCATCACCGGACGGCCGCTCGTGCTGGAGGACATCGTTGCGAATTCCGACGCGCTGATGCTCGCCTGGTATCCTGGAACCGAGGGCGGCATGGCGATTGCTGAGACCGTGTTCGGGCTTAACAATCCGGGCGGCAGGCTGCCGATTTCCTTTCCGCGCGCCGAGGGCGCAATCCCGTGCTACTACTACCAGCTCCGCCGGCGTAACAATTACGTCGATTGCGAGGGACAGGCGGCGTATTCGTTCGGCTACGGCCGCTCCTATACGACGTTTGACGTCTCACGTCCCGTCCTCAACGGCAACCGCGTGATGGTGAAGGTCGCGAACACGGGCAAGATCAAGGGCGACGACGTCATCCAGCTCTACGTCCACGACGCACTCTTCACGGTCGCCCGTCCTGAATGGGAGCTGCGCGGCTTCAGGCGCGTTACGCTCGAGCCGGGCGAAGCGAAGGAAGTTTCCTTCGAGCTGACGGCAAAGGAGCTCGGCTTCTGGAACCGCGATCGCGAGTTCGTCGTGGAGCCGGGCGAGTTCCATCTTGCCGTTGACGACGGCTACGCGCCGGCGCGGTGGCGCAAGGATGGCAAGCTGACCGACCGCGTCGTCCGCTACATCTATTCAGGGCAATGATGTTGGATGATGAAGACTTTACCGTATAAACATTTGATGTATAAACAGAGGAGTAAAACATGATTAAGCAAACAAGTGGAAACCTGATCGCCAAAGGCGTATCATTCGTGTCGATTCTGATGCTGCCTGCAATCCTCTCTGCAGGCGCGTTCGATGGTGCTTACTTCTGGTGTCGAGGTGCACTCGATAAGAACAACGACGGCTATCCAGACCAGGGCGATTTCATTGATGCACTGCATGTTGGTGATGATTCATACTATGGACACAAAGGTAAACCCTTCACGCAGAGTACGGAGCCAGAGAGGCGATTGAAGATTTCCATTGAGGAGGTGATAGAGCCGGCGACTTGCAAGTCACTGGGACTCCATCAGTGTCTCAAGTTCACACAACCCATCTATGATAATGGCGGGACGGATTATCTGGAACAGCAGACCTTCATCCTCACGGCTGCTCTCAACTCAGAAAAACCGAATGATGCCACCGGATGGGCGTTTTATCTCCGGTTTCGCCCGGATGGAGGCGTAAACCTCGCAAACGATAGCCATTCTCAGGTTGTATTCAATTACTACAACAATTGGAGTTCAACGGGCGGAGGTGCCATGCTTTGGCTGCGGGGATCTCCGACAAACGGGTATTTGTCCGTTCAGATGGGGAGCAGCGAAACAAAACAGACCGAAATGTCGGCAAATCAGTACTACAACCTCTGCACAAACAAGTGGACGGATGTGCTTGTGACAAAGAAGGATGACAAGGTCGATGTTTATTGCATTCGTGAGGGAGGCCGTCTGTTTCACAAGACATATGATTTTAATCGATCAGAGATGTCGTATACGAGTAATTGTTTGCTTGGCAGTTATGATCTTAAGTCTACTGCCGCCGCCTATAATTCAACGACATGGCGAAATTTTCGCGGTTCTATTCGTGACGTAGCCGTTTGGAATCGTGCCTTGTCGGAGACGGAGGCATTAGAGGTCATATTCCCAACGGGTACGGAGAAGTTCAGGCTTGGCACACACAACGGGTCTTCGCTTGAGTTCTCAGGAAAGGGTTCGCCAACGGTAGACGCTGATTCCACGAATGGTTGGCAGTCAGCACTGGCAACTATTGGCACAGGACAGTCGCTTTCGGTTAAATTTGACATGGCGAAGTCGGAGATTGGGCTGGATGAGAAGTTTTTATTTGCGGCGACGCCTGAATCTGCCGCAGGGGTGCTGATATTGTCGATAAATGGTTTGAATGTCGGTGCGGTTGACATTATTCCAGGAAAGACGGTCAGTTATCATGTGCGCAGGGGGTTGTTATCTGAAGGTGAGAATGTCCTTAAGCTGGAAAACGAATCTGATGCGGCTATCGTGATTGACAGCATTTCATTCGGCGGTTCTTGGCAACTTCTTGAAGAAGATAATTCTTCTCGCGGAGGAGCAGGTCAACGTGGCGAAAAGAACTTCTATCTTAGCGACACCAACCTTGTCGCGAACTTAAAGACAATTTTGCATGCGGGACCCAAGGTCAGCAATACGAACCTCACATTCCACTTTACGATACCTGCGGACTATGCCGCTTCAATGAAGTCCGTCCGCTTTGATTTGCGTGGGAGACCGCAGACTGAATCTCGCTGGGTGTCGGATATGCCCAATCTCGTCTATCGCGTTATCGTGAATGGAGTCACATGTGGAAATCTTGTATTCCCCAATGACAGTGCTTGGACAACCGCCTCTTTGGCTATTCCCGGTGAGAATATTTCCGAAGGTGAAAACATGATTCGGATTGAGAACGCTACACCTCGATGGTATGACCCGTCAGAAGAGATAAATGGGGCTTTGGGCAGATATTGCTGGATAGAGATTGACTGTTGTCGCTTTGAGGTCAAAAAGGATCCGAAAGGCTTCGTGCTTAACTTAAAGTAATCAAAGAATGCGTAGAACCGGAAAACAGGTCGACCGGGAAATGAGGATAGGATGATGACGCTTTACAAGAGGATTGTTAGTGTTGGCTGCGCCTTTGCGTGCGCATCCCTTACGGTGTCTGCGGATGCAACGCCAAGGTGGATATCGGGCGACACTGCCGCGCCGGAGAAGCCCGCACCTGTTCTCGTCAAGGAATTCACACTTGACGAGAAGCCAAAGAAAGCCGTGTTCACGGTTGCCGTCGCCGGATGGTGCGAGGTGATAGTCAATGGCGAGAAGGTCGGGTGTGACGTTCTTGCCCCCGTGACGTGCCAGCCAGACATGCGCAATTCTTCGCTGACTTTCGATTTGACAGACAAGCTGAAGGCTGGCGACAATGCTCTTGAAGTGACGCTTGGAAACGGATGGCAGAACACCTTTACGATTTGTGCGTGGGGGTTTCAAAATGCACCGTGGATAGGATGCCCGAAGATTCGTGGCGAAATGAAGTGCGACGGGAAACCCCTCTTTGTGACGGATGGCTCATGGTTTGCATACGATTCGCCGATTGTGTTCAACTCGCTCCGCAACGGTGAGTGGTACGATGCTCGCATGGAAGGCAAGCGCGTCAACAAGCGGCCTGCGAAGGTTGAAAAATATGAGCCGTGGGGTGAAGTCAGCGCAGAGGACGCTGTTCCATGCCGCGAGTGTGAGTTGTTCGAGCCGAAGCGCGTTTTGCTGACGCCACGGGAAACGGACGTGTACGATTTCGGTGCGAACATCGCCGGGTGGTGCGAAATAGAGGTCGAGGGCGAGGCCGGCGCGAAGGTGATGTTGGACTATGACGAGTCGATCAGCAGACACAACGTTCTTCTCGGCAAGATGCACAAGCATACGAAGGGAGAGGGCGAACGGCGTCCGGTTCAGCACGACGAGTACATTCTCGCGGGACGTGAAGGCGGCGAGAAGTGGCATCCGAGATTTACGTATCATGGTTTTCGGTATGTTCAAGTCGAATTCAGCGGAAAGGCGCGGCTAAAGTCCATAAAGGCGCGGTTTGTCCATTCGGCATTTAAGAGGGCGGGCACGCTAGAAACGACCGACAGGACTTTCACAGCGCTTCAGGCCTCGACAGAGAGAAGCTATCTCTCCAACTTCGTGGGCATTCCCACCGACTGCCCTCACCGTGAGAAGAACGGTTGGACTGGAGATGCGCAGTTGGCGATGGAAACGGGTTTGTGGAACTTTGATGCAAAGGATTCGTATGTCCATTTCCTGCGTATGATGCTTGACGCACAGCGTAAGAATGGCGCTGTTCCGTGCATATTGCCGTGTACGCCCAAGTTTGGGTTCTTCTGGGGGAGCGGTCCTGCGTGGGACGCAATCCTTTTTGAAATTCCATGGCAGATATACCGGTTCTACGGCGACGATGCACCCGCGAGAGAGGCTTATCAGGCGATGAAACGCTATCTCGCGTACATGTCGGCAAAGGCGGACAAGGATGGGCTCTACGCATACGGCCTTGGCGACTGGTGCAGATGGTGGGAGGACAGGCGCGGCACCCCCATTCGTCTCACGGACAGCGCATACGTCTATCAGTTCAACCGCAGGCTTGCGTTCTGGGCGGAGCGCTTCGGCGAGAGGGAGTACGCAGCGGAACGGACTGCCGCCGCAGAAAAGATAAAGGCGTCATTCAATGCGGCGTTCTACAAGGGTGACGGAATGTATGCGGAAGGACGGCTGACGGAACTTGCCGCACCTCTCTATTTCAAGGGGCTTTGCGCGGACGGCGAAGAGACGAAGGTGGCGAAGAAGCTTGTCGAGGCTGTGCGCAAAGGGAAACACAAGGCGTACTTCGGGATTCTCGGTGCAAAATGGGTGCCTCGTGTTCTCGCGGAATACGGATATGCGGACGATGCCTTTAGGATGTTTGTGCAGCCGGAAGTTCCCGGCTGGGCGCACTGGCTCCAGTTTGGCGATGGAACGCTTCGGGAAACCTGGGATGGCGACGAGTCGTCGCACAACCACATCATGTTCGGAGACCTCTCCGCCTGGGCGTACGAATATGTGGCGGGAATCGTGCCGATAGAGCCTGGTTTTAGGAAGGTTGTGTTCAGACCGCATATCCTTGAAGGAGTGGAGTCGTTTTTCGTTACGCACAAGACACCGTTTGGCGAGATACGCGCCGGCTGGAAAACCATCAACGGCAAGCCAGTCTTCTCCTATGAAGTTCCGGAAGGAATTGAAGTCAAGGAATTTTGCGGGGACAGACACTGAAAGTGCACGGCGCAAAGATTGAAATCAGATCATTGAAGATAGGCGAGAACGGAATGGGTACATTAAAGAATGTCAAATTTGCCGAAGACGGCAAGATTGATATTGCCTGGAATGGAGAATCTGTGCAGAGTATAGATGCGAACATTGTCAATTCGCAAGGTAGTGCAAATCTATCCAAATGGCAGATTTTTATCAATGAGAAAAGGATAATTATGGAAGGCTTTTCGTAAAAGACGGAAACATTGTATACAAAAGATCAGGATTTTCGGTCATGGTGCGTTGATCAATTTTAAATCTGATACGGAAGATCTATTAAATGCATGTATAATAACTGACAGTTTACGGATAACGAGGAACAGAAATGAGAATAGAATCACGTCTAATTGTTGCGGCATTGGTGCTTGGTACGGCGGTATTTTGCATTGCCTCTCAAGATCCGATCCCAGAAGAACCTACTCAAAAAATCGAGTTGTTTAACGGTAGGGATTTAACCAATTGGTATAAATTCATTCACAGGCGGGGAAAGAATTGCGATCCTAAAGGTGTGTTTTCCGTAGTGGACGGAAAAATTCGCGTTACAGGAGAAGAGTTTGGTTGCATCACAACCGAAAAGGCCTATAAAAATTATAAGTTAACGGTTGAATACCGCTGGAGTGGCGGCGAATATGGAAATCAAATCGGTAAATCTCCTGATAGCGGGATACTTTATCACTCTATCGGTGATGATGGCGGATGGCTTGGTATTTGGATGCGTTGTTTGGAATATAATGTGATAAAGAGTCGTACAGGAGACCTTTTGATTGTTGAAAACTCTGAAAACAAGAAGAACAGTCCTTTTTCTTGTTCGGGAATTGTGGATTCGCAAGGTCGCTGGCAGTCAGATCCATATGCAAAGAAAGATGCAGCAATTGTTCATCTTAAGGGGTCAGGCAGAATAAACAACAGGTATCGTCCGCCAAAGCCGCAGGGAGGTTTCAAGCACGAAACGCCGGAAGTGTATCCTGAGAAAAAAGAAGGACAATGGAATACGTGCGTATTGATTTGTGATGGGGATAAGGTTGAGCATATCTTCAATGGCATTACTGTAGTGCAGGCATGTAATGTAACTCCTACAGGCGGCAGAATCCAACTTCAGAGTGAAGGTCATGGCATTGAATTCCGTAGAGTGACACTTGAGCCATTGCCAAAAGTAATGTCTCAAGGACTTATAGCAGATGTTGTTTATGAAAAGCCCGATTGTACGCCTCTTGTAATCGGAGGCTGGAGCAAGGGTGAAAATGTTCAATGTTCCGACTACTGCGTCCATGCCGATATTTGGCATACGGATGGCACGGTGAAGTGGGCACTCAGGGCCGATTTCAGTCAAGGCACTCACGATTGGGAAAAGGCTCTTGCTGTATATGTGCCTAAAAAGCCCATTTCTCGTGTACGGGTAAATTTCCTTTGCAGAAAGGGCACAGGTAATGCGATTTTCCGTGATGGTTTCATAGAAAGGCGTGTCGGTGAGGGCGAAGACCCCTGCCGTGTACCGTTACGGAACGTAAGTCCCGCGTTTTAATTTATAAACGAAAGAGGAAAAGACAATGGGCATGACGAGAAGATGCTTTCTGGGCGGAGCCGCGGCTGTTCCGTTCTTCATTGGAGGCTGTGCCACGCGGGGCGGCGTGCGTCGCGTTTCCGCGAACGGCAAGGTGAACGTGGCCATAATCGGATGCGGAACGATAGCCAAGGGCACGAACGTGCCAGGCTTCTTGCAGGACTCTCGCTGCCGCGTGACCACGGTGTGCGATGTCATAGAGCTGGCGCCGGACTACTTCTACGGCGCGCGCGGTTCGGATTTCGGGGCGGAAGGCTTCGAGAATCGCGACGGTATCTACGGCAAGGGCGTCTGCGGCTGGTGCGTGATCCGCGACATGGTAAACAGGAAGTACGGCAACACGGATTGCCGCGTCGTCACGGACTGGCGCGACGTCATCGACGATCCTACGATCGACGCTGTCGCGATTTGTACGCCTGACCATTGGCATGCTATAATGTCGATTGCCGCGATGAAAGCTGGCAAGCACGTATTCTGCCAGAAGCCGATGTCGCTCTCGGTTGCCGAAGGGCAGGAGATGGTTCGCGTCGCCAAGGAGACGGGCGTCACGTTCCAGGTCGGCAACCAAGGCGCCACGAACCCGAAGTTCCGTCTGTCCGAGGAGATTGTCCTCAACGGCTACGCAGGTAAGATCAATGGTGCGACGATATGCATATCGGCCTGCGATCACTGGATCGGGCACGGCCGCAGCGCGGCTCGCGCCCCGCTGCCGCGATATTTTTCGGAAGAGGCGTGGAACATGTGGCAGGGTCCGGCCCGTCACTGGGAGGACAACGCCTACATACCGTCCATCCACGACCCGACATGCTGGCGCTTCAACAGCCGCTACGGCAACGGCATGATAGCTGACTTCGGGGCGCACGAGTTTGACCAGCTCCAGCGCGGTCTGGGCACGCAGTTCACCGGACCTGTTGCGATAGAGAACATGGAGAGTGACTACGCGACAGGCTCCGACCGAGATGTCTTTTCCTGGCCCTCTGAGTTTAGATTCGACATAGTTTACGGGAATGGCGTCCGCTGCCATGTGCGTAAGATCGACAAGGAGAACGGCTGGCCGCGCCAGACGATATTCCACTGCGAGAAGGGCGATGTCGGCAGCTATGCGGGGCAGGGCAAGCTGCCCGATTCTCTGAAGAATTTCAAGGAGTCTGATCTCACGGACAAGGACATCAAGCTCGACCGACCGAATGAGGGCCATGACGGCTCGAAGTTCCACGAGTCCGACTTCCTTGACGGCATATTCGAAAACCGCCAGGTTGCATCGACCTGCGAGATGGGACACCGCACGATAACGATCGCGCATATCGCCAACATCTGTGCGAGGATGCAGTTGAAGTCACTTAGGTGGGATCCGAAGTCGGAGAAGTTCACCGGCGCGTATGCGGACGAGGCGAACCGCTTCTTGGCGGTCGAATACCGCAACGGCTGGGGTCTTGGAGTCTGAATGCCCCATCCGATGCATGTTATCTGAACAAAAGACAAAAAAGAAAGGAATACAGAAAATGGCAGTCAACAGGAGAGCGTTTCTGGTGAGGCTCGGGCTTTTTTCGTTTGCCGGCATGGTCTGCAAGTCCGAGGCGGCGAGAGAACTCAACAAGGTGCGCGGCAGGACGTTCGTCGCGGCGTGTCCGCCGGTTATCGAATCGATTCCTCGCACGCCGGGACCGCAGCGCGTCATGATAATCGGCGCCCATCCGGACGATGCGGACATTGTCTGCGGCTGTACGGCGGCGAAGCTTGTCGCCAAAGGGGCGAGGGTGAAGTTCGTCGCCGTCTGCAACGGCGACATCGGACATCACATCTACAGCCGTGAAAAGACTGCGGCCGTGCGGCGGCAGGAGACGCTGAATGCGGCAAAGGTGTTCGGCCTCGACAGCTATGACATCTACGGATACGGCGATGCGCGTGTGCCGAACGATTTCGAGGCGCGTGAGTTGGTTGCCCGCAAGATACAGGAGTTCGAGCCGGATATCATCATCACGCACCGCGACTGCGATTACCATGTCGACCACCGCACGGTCGG
>JAGBFY010000420.1 GCA_017936245.1 Kiritimatiellia bacterium | reverse complement strand
CGCCATTGACAAATCGCGCTATGTTCTTGTCCGTTCGAACATAGATGAATCTGTCGCAAAGTGGTTTCTTTCGAAAGAAGGGCGCAGGCTTTCCAAAGGCTTCATCATTGAGCCTCTCCAGAAACGTGAATATCCGCTCGGAAGTAATGCAGTGCATGTAACCGGGTGCGTTCACCGTTGGCCGGGGCGAACGACGCAGGGAGCGTCCGGCGTCGAATATGCGTGCAATGAAGTTCTTTCGGGACGGGACGGAGAGATCGTCAGAGACGCAGGGCGCACAGAGCAGATTGCCCGTGCGACTCCGGTGCACGGCGGAAGCGTGACGACGACCATTGAGCCGCCTATTCAGAACATTCTTGCGGAGGCGCTGGTTGAAGCGGTTTCCTCCAATCGCGCCGAAACGGCGTGGGGAATCGTGTTGAACGTGACGAACGGCTCTATTGCGGCGATGGCATCATGGCCGACGTATGAACCAGCCGGTTCGCGTGATCTTAAGGCCGGTCCGGATTGCTTTCGCAATAACGCTGTGATGGCGGTTTTCGAGCCGGGCGGTCTTATGAAGCCCTTGACGTATGCGATGGCATTGGACAGGGGGCTTGTGTCGCCGGAAACGGAAATCGACCACGGAAACGGCGTGTGGGAGTATAACGGCACGAAGCTGTATGATGTTCCCGGCGCGACGGGAGTTTTGTCGGTCGCCAAGTCGTTTGCGATGCGTACGGAGATTGGAGCCGGCAAGGTGGGGCTTATGATGTGGAAGGACCGGAACCTCGAAAATCTCTCCCACTGGGGATTCGGGCGCAATGTCGGCGGCGGCACGGTTTACGGCGAGGAGGCGGGAATCGTCTGGGCATCGAACCGATATGATTCCGTGACGCTGCCCCGCCTCGGTCTCGGACGCGGACTGGCCGTGACGGCCCTTCAGATCGCGAATGCCTATGCCGCGCTTGCAAACGGAGGAAAAACGGTCGCTCCGCATCTTGTTGCGAAGGTTGTTTCAACGAATGGTATTGTTTCCGTCTATAAGGCGAAAGAGCCATCCGTGCGGGTCATTTCAGACAAGACTTCAAAAACGATCACATCGATGATGAAGGATGCGATAATCGCCGCCGGGGAGGAGTTTTCAGTTGACTTGCAAGGTCTTGATGTCGCAGGGATGATTTCAGAAACGAAGATCCCGGTCAGTGGAGTGTATTCAGACACGGATTACAATGTTACCGCTGCCGGATTCTTCCCGGCTGCGAGTCCGAAGTGGGTTTTGGTGATTGGTTTCAGCAAACCGAATCCAGACCATTCTGCAGGACGAGTCGCTTTGCCGGTATTCGTGGACTTTGCTCGGAAAATAACGTCAGACTCGTGTAAGTAGCGTAACTAACTCGTCACAATTCGTCAAATGGGAAAGACACTCTGTAAATAGTCTGGTGGCCCGCCCAGAGAGAAACCTTTTTCCGACAGGCATACGCCTAATGATGATATAATATGGACCTGCATGTTTGAGACCTCCTTGTTGTGGTGACAGAAGATTGTCTCAAACATGCTTTTATTTGTCACACGGAAATAAGCGGCAAAGCACATTCCCAACATCATCGCAGAAGGCTTTTACGGACATTCCCATAGTCTTGACACTCATTCATCTTACCAAACTATGCGACATTACCAATAAAACACCGTACGAACGGAAAATCGGGGATAGACCCTGTAAAGAGTGATGATTTTGGGTGGATAAAGGGTATTATGTGAGTTAATGCGATTTTGTGTATATGTGTGAGAATTAGTCCGAACCATATTCTCAATTGGAGTCTGCGGCATTTTAGCCACAGTTTGTGTTTTCCGCCGTACCGTGCGGTCAGGAATGTTTTCTGTGAGGGGCACTTGACCCATAGCCCAAGGGTCACCGGACCGTTTGACATGTCCATAGTTTATAAACCATGAACGTCGTTTTAAAATTTGCGTCGATAAGAGTGTGATTCAGGTTTGTTTTTGGTTGAACAAGACCCTGCCGGGATGAAAATTTCGATAGGATGGGTAAAGGGTAAAGAGAGACGGGGACCGGCAATCGACAGTAGGAACTTGAAATAAGTTGCCATAATTGCAAAATTCTGGGGGGGGGGGGGGGTATTGTATATATGCTCAATTTTGGATTTGACATCAATATCTCGTTCATGATATCTCCTGTAGCAACTCATAAAAAGGTGTTGTTCGCTCTTTGGGTGCAGCATCCTCAAGTGAAGGTTTGATCACTCATGAAAAGGAGATGTGATGGCGCGAAGTCTTCTGTTCTTTGCGGCGGTGACGTTGTCTTTTGGGGCTGCTGTTGCTGCGTCTGAAATGACAAGCGGCCGCACATTTGTGCATGTGCGGCCTGAGATGAATTCATTCTGGAGAACCGCCACGAACAATGTGGTTGAGCTTCCGGTAGACATGCCGTATTCGGCGAAGACGGCTACGCTCCAAGTGGAGGGGACGGGGTATGAGCGAACATATTTGGATCTGCTGGAAGGCTTTTTCAGGCTTGAACTCCCTGAGGCTGCGTCTCCCGACAAAGAGGATGTCTATACCCTTACGCTGACGTTCGACAATGGAACCGAGCGCACTGCAAGACTGGCCGTTACTCTTCGCGTTAATGGCAATGTGATATAATAATCCGACATGAAAAACATTGCTGTTTTACTATGTGTGGCTTTCTCGTTCTTGCTCCATGCTGAACCCGAATTTGATGCACTACAGACGGTTGCTTCGCCGGATGGAAGGCTTCAGGTCTCATTCTCTACCGATGCGAAAGGAATGCGCTGGTCGCTGTCACATGACGGAAAGACGCTTGTGAAGCCGTCCAGGATGGGGTTCAGGTTCGCATCTGGAAACCATTACGACAAGGACGCGGTCGAGTTCGCCGAGATGAAAGTGATCGATATAAAGCGTTCGTCGTCTGACAATGTCTGGGAGACGAAACTCTACCGTCGCGGCAAAGTGAGGGACCGCTACAACGAACTTGTCGTGGAGCTGGAGGAGGTCGAAGCGCGCGCAGTGCGGGTGGGGCTTGGAAAGACTGTTGTAGAGAAGTCTCCGCGGCGAATGGATATCGTATTCAGAATGTACGATGAAGGGGCCGCATTTCGCTATTCCTTCCCACAGCAGCCTGCATTCGACGGATTTGAGATAAAGGACGAACTTACCGAGTGGCGTTTTTCATCGGACGCGATGGCGTGGACCACGTCCTACGCGAGAGAGCAGACTTCGCAGGAGCGGCCTTATGTGCGCGGTCCGCTCGCCGATGTGGACAAGTCAAAGTATGTAGGAATGCCAGTCCTTGTTGAGACGCAGGGTTCTACGCTGGCACTTTGCGAGGCCGCTCTCTCCAACTGGGCGGGGCTTTTCTACCGTGCGGTGCCCGGTGATGGAGATGCACTTCTTGTCGCATCCCTGTCGAAGATACCGCCGAGTGCTGCCGCAACCCCAAATGTCGCTGTGATAGCGTCCACTCCGGCCGCAAGCCCATGGCGGGTTGCGATTGTCGGGGACGACGAAGTGGATCTTCTTCGCAAGAACGACATTATGGTCAATCTGAATCCTCCACCGGATCCCGAAATCGACTTCTCTTTCGTAAAACCCGGTGCGAGCACATGGGACTGGTGGGTTGAGTCGAACAATTCGCTCTCGACGGAACTTACCATAAAGCTGGTGGATTTCGCAGCGGAGATGGGATGGTTCTACCACACGATCGACGGCGGATGGTACGGCTTTGCGAGGCGTCCGAACCACGGTCCCAACGTGAGGCTGGAACCACGCAAGGACTTCGACCTTGCGAGAATCGTAGCGCGCGCCAAGGAGAAGGGTGTGGGAATATGGGTGTGGATACACTGGATGAAGATTGATGAAGTCGGTCTTGAGGAGACGTTCTCGCGTCTAAAGAAATGGGGTGTGGTTGGAGTGAAGACGGATTTTCTGGACCGTCAGGATCAGGAGATGGTGAACTGGTGCGAACGCGTCTGCCGTGCCGCCGCCCGTCATGGGATAATGGTCAACTTCCACGGATCGTTCAAATCGACCGGAGTTGAGCGTACATGGCCCAACATGATCACCCGCGAGGCT
>JAGBFY010000419.1 GCA_017936245.1 Kiritimatiellia bacterium | reverse complement strand
CCGAGCTTCGAGGCTATGTACGACGCTGCGCCCCGTGCGGCAAGGCGCCGAGGTTCAAGCATGAGAATCTTCTTTCCCTCAAGCCACGGCGCATCAAGAAGAGCGGGCGGCACACAGGTTGTCTTGCCGCTGCCGGGCGGCGCACACAGAACAACATCGCGATTCGCCGCTAACGACGCTGCGATGGCAGGAATCACCTTTTCTACAGGAAAGCTTTTCTCAGACATTACTAGCCGATCTTTAAATCAAATAAAACCTCAAAACATCCAAGAACAGCATCTGCCACGCCGCATATCGGCAAATCAACCGAAAATCACCGATTAACAGATATCGTTGTTGGTTTTTCTGGTGCGTATTGTACCACAACGCAACGCGAGCGTTTTAATGCATCCAACTTGAGGAACGCCGCATCGCCGTTTGCCAATCCAATGCCATGCGCCATACTCCAGAAAGAAATCGAAAAATTGAGGTGTTGTTATATCATAATTGACAACACACTGCTACCATGCCTAATTGGAATCTCTAGCGG
Organism: Kiritimatiellia bacterium; assembly: GCA_017936245.1. Lineage (GTDB taxonomy): Bacteria > Verrucomicrobiota > Kiritimatiellia > RFP12 > UBA1067 > UBA1731. The sequence continues at coordinate 14,646 of JAGBFY010000419.1, read as the reverse complement.
TTTCGAAATTTATGTCACCCAACAGGAATTATCCACATTCATTTACTTAAACACAAGTTTTGCCGCAGAGCTGAAATCACGATGGGCATTTACAGGCCAGCCACAGGAGCTGAACTTCGAACCCTTGCAGGCGTTACGAATCACCATGAACCGCCAAAGATCTCCGGACTTCGGCTTGCCGCCGAAAGCCTCGTACGGAAAAGTGATTTCCAGCATCCACTTGTCAGCCTCAAACGAAGGCCTTACCTCCGCATTCGTGTTCCAGCTCTTGTCTCCATCCTTTACGTCCCAGACACCACCCGCTGGCGTTACGGCGACATGGCGGACCGCACCATCTCCAGTATCGATGAAAAACTCTATTGAAGTTGAAGACCAGTTGTGGGCATCATTCTTTGCCGTACCCCTGTTAAAGGCTGGATTTTCCTTTTCCTCGCATTCAACAAGCACATGGAGTGCCTTTCTGCCGTGGTAAATCTTGAAACGAGTCTTTTGGGGCCTGCCAGATTTCGATTTGGCATTTATCCAGGACACTCTATTGAAAGCATCATCGGAATATTCGCGAAGATTGCGCAGCTCTCCGCCTTCTCTCGCCTCTTTAGCAAACTTTGCCCAAACATCAAGACATCCGATATCCAACGCAATCTCGGACGAAGCCCGGGCATCACCCTTTGCCGCAGATGCAGCGGCCTCAAGGCGGACACGCGCTGCCTTCTCAAGCTCCACCGGCAGGAACCTGGCCGCGGCACCACGAGCAGGGTTTGAGAAATATGTGACATGCGTCTTCATCCCACCCCATGCATCGGCCATCATGTTATGGTAGGCCTTCATATCCTCTGCGCCTGCTCCATATACATGACTGCAAAAATCGTCAAGAAGTCCATCCATATCTATATCTGGGTCGAATGCAGACATCGCCCATGCATAATATGCCAGACGTGAAGCAAGTTGCCCAATGTTCTGACGCGGCAGGCCAGGCCCCTTCTTCGTATTGGCAAGCCTGTGAAGATTGACCGAGTATTCCGTCTTGACGCGTTTAAGGTTCATTTGCTTGAATATGCGCATCTCATCGGAAAACACACGCCACATCGGCAGATACACCGCCGGTGTAAACACGTCGAACTCATATCCGTAGAGTCCAAGCGGAGCCTGTGCCGCCCATCCCCTGAACTCTTTCATCGAACGCGCATTCATGGCGCAGCCCGGATCGTCAAGACCATGGTAATAGCAGCGGTTGTACTGGCAATAGTCCACATGGTCGAGATTCTCAACCTTGATTCCTGGAATCGCACGATATTCCTGATATGGCAACCCCGCAAAGCGCATTCCGGGGATTTCCTTGCGGATGCCTTCGATGAGTTTGGCGTAAAACTTCCACCACCGAGCCGACTTGTCAGGATCAACTGTGCAATTTTCGCATTCGCAGCGAGGAACGATATCGGCAACGAAAAAGTTCGCAAGTACCGCTTTGTTATCGCGGATGCGCTTGACGAGGTTGGATACCGTGTAGCTGTAAAAACCTTCGTTGCTCCAGCACCCGGCAATACCCTTAATATCACGCTTACCGTTCAAAAGCGAAAACCATTCCGGATGTTCGGCAAAAATCTGCTCACGCTCCTTCATCGTGACCGGCAGCGAAACATGGTGTCCACTCGTGCGGCGCACATAGTCGATCTCTTCGCGGATGGACGGGGTCTGGATGCCGCAGTTAAGGAACACTTTCGGGAACCAGCGCTCCGTATCCGCATGACGATGCCGCCAGATTGAGCATATCGACATTTCGCGGAGGTCGAAAAACGGCCGCCATTTCTTCTGCCACGACTTAACGTCATAGCGGGAAAATTTGCGCAGAAACTCTCCGCTCTCTCCCGGCCAGTACCACCTAGCATCGAATTTTTCACGGAGAAGCGCATAAACCGCAAAGAGAGTGCCTCGCTGGGTATTGCCCCACAATTCAATGACACCGGGCTTCATGCTTACAGAAAACTCGTCGTGAAGATCTTCCCGGCTGTCAGAGGATAGTTTCACCACATTGAGTTTGGGAGCAGCGGTAGCCTTGACCGTCGCGAGCTTTACGCCAGAAATTTTCTCCAAAGTTCCCGACAGCTCGCTTGCGGCATACGACATGTACTTTGAAGGTGCATCCGGAACGGCAATAACCCACGCCGAGCGTCCGTTCTCAAAAAGCGGCATGGGCTCGCTGTCCGCGCCCGACCTCCCCGACGGTCCCGAGCAAGTGGAGGACGAAACCAATGCAGCGGCAAGAAAAATAAAATTCATGATCAATTCAAATCCCTTATTCGACGATTAATCCTGTGCACCTTCCCCTGCCGCCGCATCAGTACCTGCGAACGGGAATCGCCAAGCTATTCGGCATCCCTGTATTGGATACCACTCACGCCCTGGGTCTCCAAACGAACGTGTCGGCAACGCACAGCTAAAAGCCTTTTCGCTATAATGTCCGCCACGTGTGGCTCTGAGAATCCTGGTAGGATCTGTAAATGCCGCTAAATCTACGGTTTTACCGACAGGATCGACAGTATCTGTACTTGTATTGCCTTCACGATAGTCAAGCGTACATTCACGAACATTTCCAAGGCAGTCGTAAAGTCCCCAGGCATTAGGCTTGTAAGACCCCACCACCGCAGTGCCGTAAACTTCATCATCGAGGCTGGGATCAGAATAAGTTCCACCACCTTTGGGAACTCTGCCGCCATTAAAGGCATACCTACCTCTCACTGCCAAAACGGTATTTGTATCACGGCCCGTCGGTCCCGCCTCGGTATAGCTTCCCTTTTCATTTGTTTTCAAGCCATCGCCGCCCCAAGCGTCTGTATCCCCTGCCCTGGCAGCATATTCCCATTCTGCTTCAGTTGGCATGTCAAAGCCTTCATTGTTCCCCGTTCTTGTGCGAAGAAGACCTATAAGACTTGTAGGATTAACTTTTGAACCTGTATTCGGCCAGCAGTAACCATTTACCGCCGAGCCACGCCATCCAGAATATCTCAATCCGCCAACTGGACGCTTATCACGATTCGATCCCCTCATCTCGTAATCTTTATGGCCTACATACGATCCGTTTATCAACTTGGCCTGTCCCTGTGTGCATTCAAATATCGAAATGTAAAATGGTCTGGTAATCGTCACAGTACGGACCGGAGTGCAATTCCAGTCCGTAAACGCATTGGTTCCCCATCCAAGCTTGGCTGTTCCCGGCTGGATAAGGCGAAACACCATCTTCGTCGTTTTGTATTCATCTGTCCATCCGCCGTCATCGCGCGTCGGATCAGGACACTCTTCCAAATACGTTATCGGATACGGATTCTCGGCAGTGGCGGCGGTTCCCTTGGAAAGGTCGATCACCATGTATTTGGCCATGTTGGCCGTCACGGTATACTTGAGGTTCGTCACCACAAGGTTTGGCGCGTCGGCCGTAGAATCCCATGTCACGCGATAGGTTCCGGCGTTTGTCGCGAACGCCGTCGTGAACTGGTCGAACGTCTTCATCGGCACTTCCACAGTCTCTCCGGCGGCATTGACATACTCAGCCTTGAAATTGATGAACGCAAAAGCCTCCGGGATGCTGCTCGTGAACGAGAAGTCGATGTCTACCTTTCCGTTCCACGGGTAGCGCTGCTTGACCGAAAGCGAAGTCATCAGCACATTCGGATCCTGTGTCATTGCATCTACTGCGGCGGCAAACAGGCCTGCCGTTCCGCAAAGCGCGATGATAGCCACAACGAATTTCTTTATGTTCATTTCATTTCTCCTTGATTAAATCAACGCAGGACAAGCACCGTTCCGGCGCTTCTTATGCTCAGATAGGCGGTAAGGGTCTCGACTCCGTCAAAATGGGTGAGTGTGTAGCGGCCCGATTTAAGCGGTGCCGACTTCGATGCCAAAACATACGTGCCTTCACCCTGTTCTATGGTCTCGACAAGATCTCCCATTTTCTCACCGGTGCCGATCCCAGAATACAAAGCCACCAAAACCCCGGTCACTCCTTCAGACCATTTCGTAGACCAGGCTACAGGAATTTCCGTTCCAAAGCGTATTTTATGGACGGCGCCTGCAGGAGCGGTATCGAGCAGGTTTCGATCCTTCGACAGACTATGCATCGAGCAGACATAACCCGAAAACGGGAAAAGCGTCACAACCTTGCTGATTTCACTATTGCCGGATTTAAGCGTCACAGAATAGGACTTCCACGAATTATCGTCACCTGCCAGCAAACAGGAAGAAGGCGAACCGCTTGAAGATCCTATCGAAACGCCATCAACGAAGAGTTCACATTCTCCAGACTCGAACCAATCACCCGCAAAATCAATGGAAACAGAACCACTCTCATCAACAACGCGAGGAGAAAGCGCTTCTGAATTGTCATGATAGGCAAAAGCAGACATTGACGACAGTCCCCCTGCCGTCACTGAGATTGCAATAAAAGCCACGACGCATGACAGTATCACTCGCTTCATCAAAGCACTCCCTTTCTCGCGTAAATGAAAGTGCTGTGAATGATACTAAAATTATTTTTTTTTTCAAGCGAAATTCACAATGCCGCGCTTTTCTGTGTCGCTGCGTCCCTACAGGGATCTCCAGATCCATGTTCGCGCCATTTGTAGATATGTACGGCAAACGGAGCAAAACAATCAACTATTTTCCCGTCCACCGCCGTACACTTGCGATCTTCATACAGGACTTCCGCCGAAAGTGCCCGTTCCGCCGTCAGCCTGGCAGAAACACGCTCCGGCGACGCGTTCACGGCAAAAAGGTAGCACCATCCGCCGCCACCGACGTGCGAGTTCCTTCATACGCGAAGTCAGGCGCACATCATGAACATCCGTGATACCATGCGGAGCCCCTTCCTCAATGATGGCGGCAATATCCGCTGCGCCGGACATTATCATCATGTTCGCAAGGCGTGGATGGGCGGCGATCGTTGACGTATCGAGGGTCGCGGACATGACAAGCAGACGCAGATCAGGCCTTAACGCCCTTCTCACATCAAGCGCCATCGCAAACCCTAAATCGCACTGGATCGAACGCTCGTGGAACTCATCGAATATCACAAGCCCGACATCCGACAGTTCCGGATCGTTCAGAAGACGCTGGGTGAGAAGTCCTTCGGTGACGATCCCTCGCGCGTGCGTACGCCCTCGCGCGCGTGCGCGCCTGGTAGGACTGTTAGGGATTCCTTAAGAATCCCCGTATGACATATCACGCGTACGCGTACGCGCGCGCGAGGGCTGGGGGTTGTGCATAACTTCGGAATCGGTGGTTTCGCCGATGCCGGGATTCGTATTTCTGTTGGCCATATGGGGCTCCTTTTTGGGTTTTTCTTTAACTCCCGCAGACACCCGGCCACGGGAAAGTGAAATGAAAAAAGCCGCCGGACCAAACGGCCCGACGGCAAAAAAAAAGCCCCCCGGCGCAACGCCGAAAGGCTGATGAAATATATTTGAAACTACAAAAAAACGCGCCGTTTCCGACGCGCCAATGGATTTATGTTTTTCTTCCTATTACAAAAATCCCTCTCCCGGACGTAGAAAAGTTCCGGTTTCAAGTTCCAAGCAGTAGAATTTAGGTCAGACCTTCATTATACTGTTCGTAACTGTTCAATTCACTGGGATGAATCGTTTATGGGTGCCTTTCAACCGTGTAGTGCGCGATGCAGACTGCGGATGTGGGCAACGTCCGCGAGAGGCGTCAGCCTTCATGTCATGACCTTTGTGACAGTCGGTGCAGGACATCCCCTCCTGCGCACCAAGAGGCGTACGGTCATCGGACGATCCTGCAATCCCCTCTGCGTTTGCGGCGTGGCAGTTGGCGCAGAGGCGGTTCTGAGCATCAGGCGAACGGCGCACCTTTCGTCCATCCGCAGTGACAATCTTCTGCAGATGCAGGTTTGCCGCCGGAAAGCTTGTCCATTCGCTTCTGGAAAAGAACTGCAGGGAATCCTCCGAATGCATCCTGTGACAGGCAATGCAAGGAACGGCGCGGCGCGAAGAGAGGTCTGTACGTTTCACGATCCCTTCCATATCACCCTCAAGGAACATACCGTGGCATCTCAGGCAGTGATCGGCCGGTTTCCATGCGGAGTTGTGTGATTCGTCCTGAAGAAACACATCAGCGGACTTGCCGTGTCCGCTTCGCGCCCACTGCTCCGCCTCCGCCTGATGACATTTCGCGCATCTGCCGCACAGGTCCTCGATCTGGCGTTCCGAAAGACAGAATGTCGAATTCAGCTTGGCGTAGTCCGCACCCATGAGATGCTTCACGCCTCGCTTGACGTTGTCCGCAAAAGCCTCTAATGTTCCGCCGTGACATTCCTTGCAGTCGACATCCTTGTGCGGAGACTTCGCCCACCGTTCCTTTGAGCCGCGTATCTCGTGGCACAATGTGCAGGTCTTCGCCGGGTCGCCATACTCAAACCTACAGAACGCCCCTATTCCGGCGGCAATGCCGAACACTATGGCGGCAATCAAAACAGGTGGAATGGTTTTAGAACCACGAAACGCACGAAAGCTCACAGCCCCACCTCCTTGCGGTTCTCTACGATGTGCGAGGCGGTACGATATGCAAGCGCCATGATCGTAAGCACGGGATTCATGCCGCCGTTGTTGACATGCACGGAGCCGTCGGCGAGAAAAAGGTTGGGGAAATCCCAGACCCGCGCCCATTTGTCCGTGACGCTTTTTTTGGGGTCTGTCCCCATCCGGCATGAGCCGCTTTGATGCTGGCCGCCGTGTCCCCATCCATTACGGGACTTGGGATTGTTACCGGTCTGGACAACCATCTTCGCGCCGCAGGCCCTGATGATGTCCGCACATCTGTCGGAGAGGAAACAGCGTCCCTTGGCGTCATTCGGGTGTTCAGCACCCGTCACCTTCATGAGCGGAAGCCCCCAATAATCTTTGCGGCTCTTATCGAGAACAAGCCTGTTCTCCCAGCGTGGAGTCTGCTGGTGCGGACCGCACACGCGGATCATGCGCCGGAAATGCGTCCGGACGAAATCCTTGTATGCCTTGCCCCATTTCGGAACGCCCGGCCATTGACTTGCCGCGAAGACAGACGGCACCCACCTGAAATCCGTGTGAAGAACGCCTCCGCAGATGAAGCCCGGATTGTCATGGCAGAAATCCATGAACGCCGTTCCCGCGCCGGGTCCTGCCGATGTGTAGAGTTCCTGATCGACAAACCCGCGCGCCGACACGTATGCATGCGAAGTGATGTTGCGTCCTACAACATCATGATTGTTTCCGGCACCGTTCGGGAAAAGTTTAGAGCGGGATGTCATCAAAAGACGCGCCGTGGCGTTCGAACCGCATGCCACGACAACGACCTTCGCGGATATTTCGTGAAGCTTGTCGTTTTCGTCCACATACCTGACCCCGGTGAGCCGTCCGCCATCGTCAACCGCCAGTTCCGTCACCATCGACCTGATGCGGAGCTCGCAGTTTCCGCTCGCAAGAGCGACCGGCAGGACAGTGTTTTGCGAACCGTTCTTGGCATCAATCGGGCACTGAAACCCGACACACGCATGCTGATGAATGCATGCGGGACGGCCATTGTACGGTATGGAATTCCGCAGAAAAGGAACATAGAACGGATGAAGCCCCATCTTCCGACCCGTTTTCCACACCAGTTTCGATTCGGGATCGAGCGAAAACGGCGGCATCGGGAACGGGCGGCGGCGGGGCGCGGCAAACGGATTGCCTTCATTCGAGCCTGACACGCCGATTTCACGCTCAGCCTGACAATAGAACGGCTCCAGGTCATTGTAGGTTATAGGCCAATCCTCAATTGATGAACCTGGAAGCTCTCCGTAGTGACTCTTTAGCCCGAAGTCCGTCTCAAGGAAACGCCACGCCATCGCACCGTATGTAACAGTTCCGGAGCCTACGCAAGCCGCATTCCACGGACTCACCACACCAAAATCTCCATTGTAATGATAATGGCATTTCCTGGTGCGCGCACCGCCCGGTCCCGGTCCAAGACAAAGGCAGGGGGAACGCTGAGAGGCGAGATCGTCCTCGCCCAACACATCACCCTTCGCCCATTCACCGCGCTCAAGCAAAAGCGTCTTGATTCCGGCGCACGCCAAAACCTTCGCCGCGCACCCACCGCCGGCACCGGAACCGATGACGACCGCATCCACCGTCTCGCGGATCATAAGTGGTTCTCCTCTCCCGGAATGTTGCGCCCGGTAACGGAAGGCCCGGCGAGACCAAGCATCCTGTAGCTTGCCCAGCCGGCATTGCCTCCATGTCTTGGATGTCCAAAAAATCCCTGCTTCACATGCTTGAGAAGCAGATCGAAAAACTCCGGAAACTTCTTTTCAACCTCTACAGCAGACAGTTTTTTGCACATCGCGAGATGGCTTCGGTATGTCAGCAGATGCTTTTCGTACGGAGCGTCGGGTGCAAGCTGCCAGTCGATATACCGTACCACCTTAGCGTCGTGCGCACCAGGAATGCCCTTGTATCCGTTCTCAAGTGAAGGCGGATCGGCGGGTATCAGCTCCTCTGCGAGACGGTCAAGAATTTCAGCCTCCTGCGGCGCAAGAGCCTTCCACGGCGTATCCGGTGCCGAACCCATGTACTCCACAAGCCCCGCGCCGAACCAGCCGGCGGCTAAGCCTCCCGCCGCCGCCCCCGCAGTCAACCCGCATTTCAGAAACTGCTTCCGCGTCATGCCGCTCCATTCGTTTTATTTTACTTTCCGTTCCGGATGCGGTTTGCGCCCTTCCAACCGAGCGCGGCGGCGATCTCAGCCGCCCAGATCCAGGCGGCCTCGTCAATCGGCTGAAGGACTCGGACGTTCGTATCCCCGCGCGTCAGCCGCTCGGGACGGAAGATCCGCTCGACCTCAACCGCAGAACAGGCTAACGCGGCCGCAAAAACCACCACAGGAATCGCCATCCTATCAACCCCTTCCAAGTTTCGACCCCTTTGGCAATTGCGTCCCCGCACTTTCCGTCATGCCGTCAATCACTCGGCCACCATCTCGTATATCTTCGTGTCGGGCGTCGCGAAGTCGTCCTCAAAGGCGGTGCAGTCCGTGGCGACGGTGCGACCCCCGATGAGATCCACAACCTTTGCGCACTTGCGCGGAAGGCGGACGGCCTTTCTGCCGCCGTCCTTCACATGGATCGCGAGAAGCTTGCCGTTCGCCATCACGGGCACGTGATCGTCCATCCAGATGTGGCATCCCGCCGCCTCGAATATCTCCCGGAACTTCTCGGGCGTCAAAATCCGGTGGTCGTAGGCGTAGACCGCGTTCCAGCCGCCCATCGCGGTAGTCGTCACGCCGGGCGTCTTGAAGTCGACGCCGGCCCAGCGGCGAATGCGTTTCGCGTCCACCGACCTGCCGTCCGAGACGCCGGGCGCGTAGGCCCAGACTATCGTGCGGCCGTCCTTCAGCACATGGTCGCGCAACACCTTCTCCTTCTCCGGCGAAATCGTCCAGACTTCGGAGAGCACGACCGCCCTGAACGGCTTCAGGTCGATATGGGGAAGATCATTGAAAGAAACGACGTCATAGCTGACACCAATGTGGTTGATGCGGTTGCGGAACTCCTCGCCGCAGCCGTAGGCCGGGACGAAACCTTCGGGGCAGTGCGCGCCCCGCTTCCGACCGAGTTCCTCGTTCGCCGCCATGCGCGGATCGATGCGGCCGTAGGCGCTGTCGGGGTCGGCGACAATCAGCACGTCGGCCATAGGCGCGGAATCATCATCTGCGAAACGCTTCTGTATCTCCGCGATCTTCGCGATGCGCTCCTTCATCTCAGGATCCTTGTAGAATCCGCCCCACATGTCGAACCAATGGAAGTTCGCATGGTGCACGAGCGCGAACGCGGCGTTGCGCGTGTTCCCGGCGAGCGTTTCGGCGAGCGTGCGGAAGCTCCAGGTGAACGACGAATATTCGTTCTTGAGCGAATGTGGCCACTGGTCGATGGAATAGTAGAACCGCTTCCCGTAGCGCCGGCTCGTGCCCGCAACGAGCATCGACCCTGTGCCGCCGCCGATCTCGCGTCCGGAATAGGTAGAGGGCGAGAGGACGAAGTCGAACCCCGGATCCGCCACCACGCGCTCGTAGTCGAGGTTGCCCACGCCGCACGGATCCTTGCCGCATATCATGTAGTAGCCATAGTCGGCGCCGACGGGCTTGCCGGGCGCATTCTTCTTGACGATGTGCGAAAAGTGAAGGACCCCCTCCGATATTATCCAGCTGTGGAACTTCCAGAAGTCGATCTTCTCCTGCTCTGTCGCGGGGTCGTAGACCGTTCCTTCGAACGCCCCCGTCGCGAGGTCGCTCTCGGTCGGCGTGGAAAGACCGTACTTGAGTCCCCGTTCGGCGCACCACTTGCGCCATGCGAGGTTCTTCACGTGGCTCTGGCGGAGGTTGCGCTCGAACCATTCTGAAGTGTACCCGCAAAGGATCGCATACGACTTTACGCGGTCGCCGTAGTTATCCTCGACGTAGCGGACGAGCTTGTCCAGGTAGTTCGACGCCTCCTTCATGTAGATGGGCGAGCTCAACGCGTGGGTGATCTCGTTGTAGCTGTCGTGGTGAACCTTGCGTGTCAGCCAGACCGGTGTGTTGAGATCGAGGAAAATGCTGAACTCGGCGTTTGGGCTCACCTTGATGATGTCGCCGAGCTGCGCGTCCACCGGGGCGAAATCGTAGTTGCCCATGCCCTTCCACACCGGAGGATACTGGCAGTACTGCTTGCCGTTCGCGCTTATCGTGTTCGCGATGAAGACCGTGCGAAGCGGTATCCCCATCTTCGCGAAGTTCGCCGTCTCCTCCAGCTCCGGCAGGAACGAGCGGTAGCACATCAGCTGCGGGTACCTGTACGACGACGCGGATGCCGCGAACGACAGCGCCGCAGCCGCAAATGCAACAACAGTCATTTTCTTTTTCATGGTCACCTCTTTATTCATTGTCTTATTTCACTTTCCGTTCCGGATGCGGTTTGGGCCCTTCCAGCCGAGCGCGGCGGCGATGTCCGCAGGATCATCCGCCGACTCCACATAATACGGCATGAAGGAAACGTAGTTGAGCACCTGCTGGAATCCCTCTGGCGCGGCGGAGCCGTCGTCCTTGCGGTCGGTGAACACGAGCCGGGCCTTCTCCGAATCCGCCCGGAACACGTACCGCAAAAGGCGCAGCCCGACCTTGGTCTTGACCGCGCTGACCGTCTCGTAGCGCAGATCCTCAAGTTCCGTCGCGCCTTCAAGACGCGCCGAAAACGCCAGCGGCGACTTCAAGAACCGCGTCTTGCCATCCTTCGCAAGGACGTCGTCCCTGTCGGCGACGCAGAAAAGGAGTGCGTACAGTTTCCCGGGCTGAAGGCCGGAAATATCCTGCGAAAGCTCGTTCGGTCGATCCGGCCTCGTTGTGAACACCGCCACACCGTCGCCGTATCCGTTCGGTATGGCCTGCCGCTTTTGGACGCGCGAACCGTAGTTTTTCAGGCGCTCGGCGGCGATTTCGCCCTTCGCCGTCCAGTTCGTGAGCCCTTCGTCCATGTCGGCGTTCTTCACGAATCCAGGTGCCCACGTGAAGCCGTATTCCGATGCGGGATCGCCGGTGCCGCCCTCAAGCGCGTAGTAGCGCACGCACTTCGCCATCCAGCGCAACAGCTCCTCGCCGCCGCAGATCATTCCGCCGCAGCCCACTCCCGCGCAGCCCTCGAACCGCGGATCCGTCGCAAACGCGCGGTACATCTTCGCGTAGTGCGCCTTGATGTCCGTGGCGGGCGCGACGTAGTTCGACCAGTCGCCGATCTGGACGTACGAAGCGCCGTACATCACGATCTTGCCCTTGGACGCCGGCACCATTTCGTTCGCGCTCGTCACGAACTTCGCGTAGGCGTCGAGAACCCTGTCGAGCTGTTCGGGCGTCTCCCGGACGGACGCATAGAGTTCGGGGCAGAGAAGTCCCGTGCCGTTCCCGGAATTGACCGTTGCGGCGATCTCCGACGCGCTGAGCACAGGACAATCGAACCAGGTCCCGCGCGCCGCACCGGCGTAAAAGAGGTTGATCGACTGCTCGGGTCTGAGCGCAACCATCTTCCACGTCGCCTCGGAATAGTTCACCGTCCGCCATGGGGTCTGGTTCTGGTCAACCAGGTTCTCATCGACCGAGATCGAAAAGCCGTCCGTCCACGGCCCTTCGGTCAGCGCCTTCCACGTCGCTTCATAGTCATCGTTGACCGGGCCTTTCGGCGAGATCCTGACATTGGCGAACATGCGCATGCCGCGCTCGTAGCCATATCCCGCATAGATGGGATTGACGTGCTCGCGCTCTTTCAGCCTGAAGGTGCTCGTGTTCATGTGCGTGTGGATGCCGAACCGGATGCAGAACGGCAGTGTGTACCTAAAGCCGATGCGGTAGCAGGCGCTCGGCGCCGTCGTCATGCCCGGCAGCTTGCCCCATATCGTCTTGACGGCGTTGATCCTGAGCCGCCCGCCCGGCTTCGCGCCGGAGATGCGCAGCGTGTGCGCGCCGGCCGTGACGAAACGCTGCGCCTCGATGCGGCTCTCACCGTCGCGATACCGGACCACGGGATAGGCGATGTCGTCCAGATAGCCGACCGCTTCGCCGCCGACGTCGCCCTCGAACGACATCCAGACCCAGCCCGGCGTCGCGCGGCTGAACGCGACCTCTCCGTTTTCGAGCGGCTGATCGACAAGCGCAGTCACGAAGTTGTTGAGCCGCTTCCCGACGGTCAAAGCCTTCACCGGACGCATCACGGTTATCGCGTACTCGTTTCGCGCGAGGCTGTTCGTCGCATCGTCGATGACCTCCGCCTCTATTTCGTACCTTCCCGGCCGGACGCGCCCGTAGCGGACGGTCGCATAGCCCTTCTCGTCGAACTGCGCGGGAACCGGCTTGCTGTAGTTCTTGCCCTTGAAGCGCGACACCACGTGGCAACGCGAAACGCCGCCGGTCACCCAGCCCGGCCAGTAGAACGTGATCTGCGCGTCGTTCGCGTTGACATTGGCGAGAAGCGGATCGACCGGCACGATGCGCGCGGCAAGCTTCTCGCGGCTCTTCGCGTCGATGGGCGCGCTCGCGCGGTCTGTCGCCTCGTCGATCGCCTCCAGGCGCAGATCGCGCAGAAAGAAGTCAACCTTCCGGGCCGACTGCCCGTGGATGCACCCGATCGAAAGGGTGTGCATCGTCGCGCCGGGATTGTCGCACATCGTGACGACGGCCTCCTGCTTCACCCATGCGCCTTTCGTGTCATCCGGGAACTTCGGCCCCTTCTGCGGATCCTTCCAGCTCCACTTCGAGTCGTGGAGGAAGATTCCGACCGACGCACCGTCCAGCCCATCCGTCTTCACCTCATACGAAAGGCGGTACTTGCCGCCGGGCACGAGCTTGAGGTTGCGCTGCTCGTAGAGCGCCCATGGATCGCCCGTCGCGATGAAGCGCACCGAGCCGTCCGCCTGCGGAGCGACATCAATCTTCGTCGTCACCTTGTCCTTGATGTGCTTCACCCAGCCCATCGGCAGGTCTATGCCCATCCCCTCGCGGTGGTCAAAGTTCGTGATCAGGTTGCGCCTCTCTACGGCGTGCGCCGATGCCACGATTGCCATGGATAGCAGCACGGAAACCATGCCGCGACCTTTTTCTGGATGCATTACTCGCTTCATTTTGCTTTTCCTTTCATTTGTTTCCCCTCGTTCCCCCAGCGGTCGATGCTTGTCACCGCATACACGCCTTTCGCATCGCCCACATTGAGCGAAGTCGCGACCGGCGGAGCGAACACGCCGCAGGCAGAGTTGGGTTCCTGCACGTCTTGCACAACAAGCCCCTCTACGTTCTTCGCCGAACTCGCCTGGAGGCAATTCCCGACATGAATGTTTTTCAACGTCACGTTCTTCACGGGAAGTCGAGGGTCCCCCGACAGACGGTAGATGCATTGCGCAGAATCGGCCCGGACGCTCTCCACGCGGAACCCCTCAATGCGCGTGACGATGCGTTCGCGCGCCGGATATCGTTTCCACTGGTAGTCCACGTTCGTCCGCACGGCGGCCACGTGCCCGACACTCCCGCGCACGGTGACGTTGGAAACGGAGACGTTCTCGATGAAAGCGCCTTTCCTGTCGCTCGTCTTGATGCTCGCCAGCTGCTGGCGGAGACGACCTTCGACGACGCAATCGTGGAGCGAGATGTTGCGGATGCCGCCAGAGACCTCGCTGCCTACGGCGAGCAGCGTGAGCCCGCCCTTGATGACGCAGTTGCGGATTTCCACGTTTTCGCACGGAACGCCCACGCGTCGGCCGTCGCGATCCCGTCCCGACTTGATCACGAATCCGTCATCGCCCTGGTCGAGGACGCAATTCTCGACCAATACGTTCTTCGACGCATTGATGTCTATGCCGTCGTTGTTGGCCCCGCGCGCGCGGATTTCGACGCCGCGCACCGTCACGTTCTCGCACAGGCGCAAATGGACGCACCAGAGCGGGCTTTCGCGGATATGGAAGCCCTCTAGCCGAACGTTCCCGCAACGCTCGAGCTCAATGCACGACGGCCTCAGCCGCACGGTGCGCAAGTCGGCGAACCGGCGTTCCTCGACAGGCGTGTCACCCTCGCCCCATGCATAGAGCCGCCCCATGCTTTCGAAGGAATCCT
>JAGBFY010000042.1 GCA_017936245.1 Kiritimatiellia bacterium | reverse complement strand
CGTTCCGCAGCGCACCGGAATCGCAAGCTCAGCGGCCTTGTCTACAAAACGCTTCGCATATTCAGGTCCCGTAAGTTCCTCCTTGAAACGGTGGAGGCCGAACCCGTTATGGATGCACTGCTGCAGAATGCCGCCGGCCGCATCGTCGCGCTCAAGCACCAGCACCTTCGCGGCTCCAGCCTCCTTCGCGGCACATGCCGCCGCAAGCCCGGCAGGACCGGCACCGATCACGGTCACGTCCCAGATGTCGTTCGCCTCATCCATCTCCTGCGCATCACGCAATTTCAGAGTTTCAGGAGCCTTCTTGCGGCTCACAAGGAACGCCTCCGGCGGCAAACCTAGCTCTTCGCCGAGAATCTCAATTAGGCGCGGAGTGCAGAAACCGCCCTGACAGCGCCCCATGCCGCTGCGCGTCCTGCGCTTGATGCCGTCCAGAGTCCTTGCACCGACACGGGCACGGATCGCCGCACGGATCTCGCCTTCAGTTATCTCTTCACAACGGCAGATGACGCGTCCGAACGCAGGCTCCTTCTGAATGAGCTCAGCAAGGTCCCGCTTCGACATCTCACGAGTGACCGGCCAGTCGGAGACATCGTGCGAGATTTCCGTAGCGGCCTTCTTGGAGACATGTCCGCCGCGAACCGCGTTCAGCTTTTCCACAACCAGCCCCGTAAGATATTCGCCAAGGGCGGGAGCGG
Organism: Kiritimatiellia bacterium; assembly: GCA_017936245.1. Taxonomy (GTDB): domain Bacteria; phylum Verrucomicrobiota; class Kiritimatiellia; order RFP12; family UBA1067; genus UBA1731. The sequence continues at coordinate 1,089 of JAGBFY010000042.1, read as the reverse complement.
ATGTAAGACCCGGCGACTCGACACCTACCGCATTGAAGAAGCCCGGCGCATCCGAAGGTTCGCCAAGGATGAAATCACCGACGGTCGTTTCATGCGCACGAAGGCCGGAGAACTCCGTGATGACCTTTGCAAGAGGAAGTCCGGGCCATGTACGGCGAGCCCCTTCCTTCACCTTTTCAAGACCTTCATAGGTGGTGGCCTTGTCGTCCTTGAGCGGAATGTCCTCCGCCGTCGGCCCTACGATGACGGTTCCGTCAACCGTAGGCGAAACGAGAATGCCCTTGCCCATCTTCGACGGCACCTGGAACATCGTCGCGCTGAAGCTGTGCTCTTCGTCGCGATCAAGCATGAGGTATTCGCCGCGACGCGCCTGAATGCTGTACTTGGTCGAGGAAACAAGATTGTTGAGCTCGTCGGAATGGAGTCCTGCGCAGTTTATGACGCAGACGGATTCGAAAGCGCGTCCATCATCGCACCCGACCTTCCATCCACCGCCGGAAAGACGCTCAAGCTTAACGACCTTTGCATCAAACACGAAACGCACACCGTTCGCCACCGCATTCTCGGCGGCACGGAACGCCAGCTGGTACGGACAGCATATGCCGCCGGTCGGAGCCCAAAGAGCCGCGACAGCCTCATGGGAGACGTTCGGTTCACGGGCGCGAAGCTCTTCCTGCCCGATGATCTCCACAGGCACGCCATTTTCGGCGGCGCGGGACTTGAGATCCTCGAGCGACTTCGACTCCTCTCCCGAAAACGCCAGAACGAGCGAACCGTTGCGGCGGAACGGAACCTTCAGTTCCTTGCACACGTTCTCGAACATGCGGTTTCCGAGAACGTTGAACTTGGCCTTGTTCGAACCGGGCTTTGCGTCAAAACCGGCATGGACAATCGCAGAGTTGGCCTTGGAAGCCCCCTCGGCGACATCACCGCCTGCCTCCAGGACAAGCGTACGGAGATTGTACCTGCTCAGCTCCCGTGCGGTGAGACACCCCACCACACCGGCTCCTATCACTATAACATCATACTGCATAGACATGGCCATCTATTATATCAAAAAACACTTGGATGTTTTTTGCATAAATCCAT
>JAGBFY010000418.1 GCA_017936245.1 Kiritimatiellia bacterium | reverse complement strand
GTCATAGCCAAGCACTGGCCGTCCGCTCGGCTCATCGATCCACGGGAAATAGACCTCCTTCACCGAAGGATGAGAAAGCGCAATATCCGCAAACGAAGGTCCGTAAGCGAAATGCTGGTAGCCTGCCGCAAACGTCATCATTTCACAGTGACAAGGAGATACTCAACAAATGCCGGCAACGTTCCGTCGTCCGGCACATTCCGGACAGAGACATCTTTCCCGAACGGCGCTTCAGCCACAGCCTTCATCCCTGACGGGAGAATCACCTTGGCGCACGACACGGACTCTTCCGGCATCATGTTTACGAGATGCACGGCAAGCGAACCGTCCGCGAGGCGTTTATACTCGGCAAACACGTGCGGCGGCAATCCGGCAAATTCCACCGGAGGCTTCCAACCGGTCTTTGCAAGATCCGCCATCAAGGCCCTGCCGCCATCTGCTGGGGCGTCTATGGTATAACGCCATCCCAGAACAGCCTTCACCGAATCGGCCTTCTCGCGCACCGACACGTTCGGCAATCCGCCAAGCTGAGGCAGGAAAGGATTTTTGCGACGCTGCGCATTCCAGCCGTCATAGCGACCCGAGTCACCGGTGACAACAAGCTTGCCACCCTTTTTGGCATACGAGACAAGCGCGGAAATCTGCGCATCCGTAAGACTGGTGAGCCCCGGGACGACAACAACCTCCGTGCCGTCCGGCACTGTCATCACATCCTCCGGGGTTGATACCAGGTATCCGTACGGCACACGGTTGCGGAGAAAAATCTCTTCTGCGGCGGTTATGCCCTGATGGGTCTTTTCCGAGAGAAGCACTTCCCGTTCTGGATAGAATATGCGCACCGAATGGACGGTAGGCGAGAGAAGCGCCTCGCGATGCGACTTCGCGAATGCGTTGAACCGCTCATGCTGAGGCTTGCGGCGATTCCAGACCTCCATGTTTATGAACCCTTCTTCGGGAGACGGGAAAATCGTCGTGCGGTCGGTTGGGATGCCGCCGAATACGGCATCCTCGATCATCGGCATGAGAAACTTCGCTTCGCGGTCGGAATAAAGGTTCTCAACATTGTCGCAGAGAGCCACAATGCGCTGTCCGAGATCCTGCGCAAACTTCAGGTCGCGGACGCGGTTGTATATCCTTCCTTCCTTAACTTCCGGGAAGTTGTCGTTCTGCATTATGATGACATCGAAAGCCTTGGCCAGTTCAGCCATGTTCTGCGCACGGTCGATGAAACGGGAACGGCTGCGGTACGGAGAGGGATTTCCGGTCACCACCGCATCCGGCTTGACAGACTTGATATGTCTGCGAAATCCCATCATCACGTTGTTCATCGTTTCGCAGCGCCAAAGAGCCCATGCCTGGATCACAGGATCCTTCGTTTCCATGTGATGGAACGCCGAACGCGGATAGCGCGGCAGAAGAATGTGGCTGAGATCATCGATGCCGAAACGTGCCGCAGGATCAGGAATCTTCGCGAGATATTTCCGGAACTCCTTTTCGCATCGATTGCAGTAGCAGGGAATGTCGAAAACATTGTCGAACATTATGCCGTCGAACCCACCCTCCGTGAGAGCGATCGTACACATACGCTTGATGTACTCCTGCCACTCGACGCTGTTGAGACACGGCATCCAGCGGAAATACTGGTTGCCATAACGGTTGACCACTCCGTCCTTATCATAGCCAGCCCATGTGTCGATCTGCGGAATCTCCTTGCGCATGATCTCTGGGTAGAGAGTTCCAAACTGAACGTAAGCAAGGGCTTTAACTCCATTCGCGTGGCAGTTGCGCACGAATTTCTTTACGTTCGGGAAATCTTTCTTCTCAACCTCCCAGCCCATTCCCTTGTAGAAGCGGGAATGCAGGTAGTTGAAGCCTATCTCCTTCATCTTAGCCGGGGAGCTGGAATCCCACCAGTCCAGCCAGTCCTTAAGCCACAGCGCATTGCCCTCAATCGCGCCGGTGCAGATGCGACCGACACGACGGTACATCGGAAACGGCTCGTGCGCACCGAACGTCCATCGCGTGTCAACAGGGTTAACTTCCGCGACAACGGAAACAAGCGGCATTGCAACCGCCATGAAGGCCACTCTTTTATTCATGCAAAGAACACTCCTGAAATATTGTTTTTATGCATAAGATTGTATCAGAAATTCCATCCCAAAACACAGTAATAATGTCACATCAATCACCTAATCTCCGTCGTTGAGGGGATTGTAGTCGTCATTCTCCTGGACGGGCGCGTCGAGATCCTCGATTCTTCCTTCGTACTCCGGCGGTGCTTCCGGCGGAGTGGTATGGTCCACCTTCCACTGGGTCCAGCCCGGTTTGCGGAACGGATTGCGGAAATCACACTTGAGTTTCTTGCGCTGCTCAAGATGCGCCATGCACGCACGAATGCATCCGCAAGCGCCTTCTACGGCGCGGCCGTAGCCGTACTGGTGGGGATATTCCTTGTCGAACGGCGAAAGCTCTCCGTTCTTTCCGCCGTGAAGACCCTGTTCGCAGGCGAGTTCATCCAACTTGCCCCACTCCACCTCATGTCCTGCGAGCGTGACCTTCACACTCTCGTTCATCGAAATGGCGCGTCCCGAACAGCTCTTCACGCAGAGTTTGCAACGGTCGCAGATCTTTCCTTC
>JAGBFY010000417.1 GCA_017936245.1 Kiritimatiellia bacterium | reverse complement strand
TACAATACAAGGCAACCCAAATGCAATAGACCGCAAATCAACGGATTTTTAGCATAAGTTAAATGCAACAAGGCAAACTAAATGCAAATCAACAACCTACCTTGCATTTAACCTGCCCATAGTTGCATTTACTTTGTCCGGGTCCGAGATTAAATTAACTGTTACCATTATTTCTTCTTCGACATTGGGATCTTGATGGGTTGGTTGAACTCCGTTCCCCATTCCTCATGAAGGCAGATTCGCACATCGTTTTGCAGGCGTTTTCGAGGTCGGCCTCGGCGCTCTTGCGCTCCGTCGTCGTACATAATTAGACCTAATCAAGTAATGACGAAGAAGCCGCCCTCACTTGAGGACGGCTTCATTGCGTTATGAGATAAAACTTTATAGATTCATAATTTCACAGAATTGTGCTGGGGTAACTACAAAATCAACCTGGGGATAATGCTTTATATTGCCTGTTACTAATTTCGAAGTCCCCATATTCAATCCTGCAAGTGCAATTTCATAAAATACCCGATCCTTTTCATCTGTCATCGTAGTATCCGTCGAAATCCTATCGAGGGTCATTCCTAAATCAGAAATAAGCGAAATGATGAAATCGCATTTTTCAGGATTTAACCCAAGTCTTTTTCGATGCAGAACGTCCCTGTATTCAGCAACAATCTCATCGTTCAACAATGGTATGACCATCCCCGAAAATACAGCGTCCATCACCCGAGCAGTCGCAGAATCATGATGCTTTGTTAGCAACGATGCAACGATAACGTTGGTGTCAATAACGGCATAGACCATGATTGACCTCGCTTTATTGACCGCTACGCGCCGCCGTTATCTCGGCATTAATTTCATCTAATGACCATTCACGAGTGCTTGACTCACGAATTTCGGCAGCAAACCGCTTCGCTCTTTCGGCTCGTTCAGCAATCGACAGCATATTGTTCGGATAGTATCTAAATGCGGGTATCTTGTCGCACGAAATGGCGAACGGAATTGCACGTTGCTTTACAACCTGGCGAAGGAACAACGTAACGGCACCAGACAGGCTGAGACCAAGGTCTTCAAAGATAGCATCACAGTCTTGTTTAAGGTTGTCATCAATTCTTATTGTTGTTGTCATAACGGACTCCTGAATTTAAATTTGATATTATTATACTATACAAACGGTATTACAATCAAGTTGTTTGTGTTTTATTTTATTCCACCTTGGTAGGATTCGCAGAAGTGGCTTATGCAAACATTGTTGGATATATGCAGTCAGCGATTGAAGGTGGCAATCAGAATATCCTTATCGGCGGCAAGTTCATTCTTGGCATACGCCACAAACGCCGTTCCCCATTCCCCGTTTCCTGATAGCCTCCTCAATCGTCGCTTAGGCCGATTGTCTTGATGCCGAGGTTGCGAAGTTCATCGTTGCGCTTTTCCCAGTAGGTCATGAAGGCGGCTTCAGACATGGTTTTGCGGGCGTTTTCGATGTCGGCTTTGACGCGGTTGTAGATTGTGATTTCGGCATCTTGGCGTTCTGTGAGCCGTTTGCCGTATTCAACGACTGTGCCGCCGGCTGCAAGATACCGTCGAGCCTCTTGCTTCATCCCCTCGACCATCGCCTTGATCTGCCGAACTTCGAGAGAATCATCCGAAGAGAATTCTCTTCGGAATTCCAGCGCGGCAATGAATTCCTTTTCAGATGTATTGCGCTGTCCGGCCTTTACGCCAGGGATTGCAAAGGAAGCGAGAAAGCGCTCTCCTTCAAGCTCGAATACATCGCTCCAGCCGTTGCGGATTCCTTTCTCGATTATCGCCGCGTCACCGATAATCTGGCGACGGGATTGGTCTGTCTGGAACGCAATTCCAGACTCAGGACTGCCGCCCGTGAGAACTCCGCCCAAATAGGCGCAAACGCCTACACCCAACGCAACAATTGCGATCAATACGGCAACAACACGCTTCCTGACGCCACGCACCTCGCCATTTGCCTTCGATCCATCGGCGGCAACCACTTTGATTGCCTTTATGCCGCGTTTGCGCAACTCGATGAACACCTCATCTCGCGAAGAGGCATTCATCGAATCTTCATGCCGCACTCCATCACTGGTTTTATATGCATAGGTGTATTTCATTTGGTTAGCAGTTAGCGATTAGTAAAGGTAGGGTCGCAGTTTACTGCGACCGATGCTTTCGTACACATTTCTTCTAATGATTTTGGGCATTTCAATCACACTTCTTCCAAAACACCAGCCACTAATCACTAACCACTAGCCACTAACAACTATCTCCCTTTCTTCGGATCAAACTCGATCTTCATCGGGTTCTTGGGGGCGGCATGAACCTGCTCCCAGACAGCCTTTTGATATTCATTTGTCGGCGATGGAGCCCAGCCTTCCATAACCGCAAGACGATATGGAATATGCCTCGCTCTTGTGACACCAAATCGAGACATGGTTTTGAATGCTTGCTGGAAATTCATAGGTTGCATGACTTGATATACGAGCGAATCAAGTTCTGAGACAGAAAAAGTCGGTTGGAGAACGTCATTGGTAAATTTTGCATAACCAAGCCCCATGACAAATCCAAGCCCACGCCAAAGTTCCTTTATTATACGTATTTCTGGTTGAAGAGGATCATCACCATCCGCATATTTAGTTGCGTTTATTATTGCAATACGATCTTCGGGCATTACTGTAAGCCCACATACATTGTCACCGAGGTCTGCAATTACAATAGAGTAGGCGGCTTTTGTTGATACAAGACGATCTTTTGCGGCATTTACCGGACATCCACTTTTAGTCATCCTCTTTTTCTCAACATTTACCTTTGTCTTTGAAAGTCGTTCGAAAACTTCAGCAAACTGGTCTACTGCGCCACCTGGTTTTCTTCGTGCGTCCAATACTGCAACACTAATGCCCTTTGCCGCAACATCAATAAATCCGCCAGTCTTTTTAAGAACCTCTGGACGCTGTTCTAGTTCTGCACGAGTAGGTTTCTTAGTCCTTTTTTCTTCCGCTAAAATCTTCTGCGCAAGTTCAGAGGCTCGTGATTTCGTATCCTTTGAATTATCACCGTATACTATTAATGTAAGGCATGCAATCAAGGTAAGAGCTATTGATTTCATTTCGATCTCCATTATTTGCTGTTTGTGGTTTCAAGCATTTCTTCTATGCGGGCGGGAAGTTTTAAAGGTGAAATTCCGTTTTTGGAAAGTTCTGAATTTAGCTGATTCTTGTATGCTACAGCATCAGTGAGGCGTCCTTCACGTAACAATCCGACAATCTCGCGCATTGCTTGACCTCGTATCCCCCGCTCTTCTGCAACAAGGGTTCTCATATCCATTACAAAATCGTCAAAAGATCCACCTGTCTCCTCCATGTATTTAAGCGCAAGTTTCTTTGTCTCTACAACCGATTGCTTTTTCGCAACAATATCTTCGGGATCATCTGGATTTATCGTAACAGGCTTGTTTAGCATTTTAAGGACAGCATCCTTATTAAGCCCCATTAACATGCCTGGAATAAACGAACCTTTGTCAATAGACATACCGATAAGGTTTTCTTCGAAGGAATTGTCGAATACAGGTTTTGGAGTAACATCCTCAAAGTTTCCGAGATGATCACATTTGTAAATTTTTCCGTGTGAATGCACCATGCGGAATTCACCCTCTTTAGGTATTGGAAATGTAAGCATTCTTCCGTCTGGCAATTGGAGCTGTCCAGGTTTCTTTACATACTCTGGTTTTTCCGCTTTAGGTGGTTTGGGCGCAGGATTTGTTATCGGAGCCTTTATTGGAGATGTTTCCTTAATTTTGGCTTTGACGGGCTTTATGGCTTTAGGTCTCTCAGGTGTTGTATCGGGGCTGTTGTCACACGACGAAATCACCCACCAAACGCCAATCCCGACAACAACGGCAACAGCAAGCAATATCAGCTTTCCGCTCAATGCTTTGCGCTCTCCGCGCCTCTGCGATGCGCTGGAAACTTTGCCGCCTTCCTTGACGCTTATCGGTGCAATGCCCTGCGCCTTGCACTTCGCAACGCACTCACTGCGACTTGCCGCCTCGATGCACTTCTCGTGCATCTTGCCGTCGCTCGCTCTATATTTTACTGAGAAGGTCATAAGAGAATGGGGAATGGGAGTTGGAATCCCAATTCATCCTATTTGTTTAAATTTGACGCTATGGTTTAGGAGAGGGAGTCTTCATTGCGCAGATGATGCGCAACATGCACAATGCCTACTTCATGCAATTCATCGTCCACAATGTAGAAAACATTGTAGTTCCCTACGGACAATCTTCGAACACCCTGTATGGCAAATCGTGGATCTCGCGCCAACGGCGCACGGTAAGGCATTTCCCGAAGAGAAAGTATTGACTGCTCAAGCCGATCCAAAAGACGAATCGCATCTGGGACATTTCTTAGATGATGCGCAACATATGCGTAGATTTCGTCAAGCTCGGCCTTGGCTTCGGGTTGTATTGCTACCGAAAAGATCATAGAGCATACTTCTTGCGAAGTTCTGCAAAGACCGCTTCGGCGTCTTCACCGTTGCCACGATGGAAAGAGTCGATTCCGGCTTGTATCTTGCAAGCCGTTTCGTTTGAATAGAACACCTCAGGCACACAAAATCTTGCCTCGGCATTCTCAATTCGCTCTTTCAGTACTGCAGTCATTTTATTCCCTTAAAACACCGCAATGATACCATAGCCAGGATTTCAAAGTCAAGACCCGCCCGCACAAGCGGGCGGGCCTTTCATTCAGTTAATAGTGGATTAGCACCAACGGCTAACCGCTAACTGCTAACCACCAACCACTGAATTACGCACGACGGCGACGGAGCGCGATAGCGCCAAGACCGACGAGCATGAGAAGACCAGAGGTCGGCTCCGGAACAACAGCAAAGGTGTTGTTTCCAAGATTGGCCGACTGATTGCCGAATGCGAAGGTCTTACTCTGAGAATCATTTGCCATGGATATAGTAGCCAAAGATGTGTAAGATGCAGACTTACCATCTTCAGCCCAAATGACTGCAAATGCACTGTATGAATCCGTACCGCTTCCGCTGTACGAAATCGACTTGCCTGAATTTGCAGCGGTCACCGTAGCAACACCAGAAGCCGAAACTGTGCCATCTGCGAACGCATAGCCGGAAACATCCGTGCCTGCGGCCACAAGAGCCACAATCTGAGCAGCGTCAGTTACACCATTGTTGCCTACAACAAAGACGGAATAATCTCCGTTTTTGAAGGCAGAAGCGCCCATAATCGTCCAGCCGACTGCGGCCGCATTCGTTACCGTAGCAAGCATCGCTATGGCAGCGAGAATCATCAGTTTTTTCATTTTCATTTTCCTTTTTTGTTATTTGTGTATCACACAGTGTGATACATCAAAATGATTAATATGGGCATGCAATCTTAATGTCGAATGTAAGACCATTTGCATTGTCAATGGCAAAACCAGAACCTGGCTGTAATGTAACGTTAACAGGCTGCAGTTCTGCATCCCCCCAGAAATTCCCGGCTTCTTCGCCGGCAGGATTCATGCTCTTATCGTAGTACAAATAAATGACACTTGCATTACCAAGAGGTCCAACAATCTGCATGGTGTCACCCCAACCAACTGTTCCAATGCCACCATCATCAAGCTGGACAGCGTTAATATTAATAGGGGCAGGGAAGGGATTGCCAGACCAATTGAAGTTTGCTCCTGCTGCAAAAGAAACGTCATTAGTCGAAACTTCGCCTGAGTTTACAATATCAAATGTTAATCCGTTTGCATTGTCAATTGCGATGCTGTCGCCATGGTCAAATGAAACAGATACCGGCTGCAGTTCTGCATCTCCCCAATAATTCCCGGCTTCTTCGCCAGCAGGATTCATGCTCTTATCATAGTACAAATAAATGACACTTGCATTGCCAAGGGGACCAACAACCTGCATTGTGTCACCCCAACCAACTGCTCCAATGCCACCATCATCAAGCTGAATGGTATTGATGTCAATGGTATTTGCACCGACACTGCTAAAGGTCGGAGCGTACCAATTGAAGTTTGCTCCTGCCGCGGTGTTATTGTAGCCGACCACGTTAGCGGACTCGAGAGCGAACGCGCCCATACCGGCGACAGCCGCTGCTGCAAAAATAAGTTTCTTCATTTTTCTGTTCCTTTAATTCTTACTGTACCGCAGTATGTTTTGGGACATGAATGGAGGCGGGAAATGGGATTTTCCGGGTATGTCGGGCGCTACAGCGTCCGCAAGTCGCTTCGCTTTGAGCTGAAGCCTGTCGCCGGGACGGAGAGGTTCGTCTACGATGCGGTGGATCTGAGCGAGGATCTTGCGGAGGGGCTCGGCACGGTCAAGGATGTCATCCTCGCCCGGCACCTCTCCATGATGCGGCGCGTGTTCAAGTCGCTTCCCGATCCGCTGCCTGAAGACCCGAAGGCGATAGTCTGGGCGTTCAGGCAGGATCCGGATCTTCCGGTGCTTGACAATCCGAACGCATACAACGTGCTGAAGTCCATTGTGGACAGGTGCCGGTACAACCGCTGGCCCGTCCCGCCTGCCGTCAAGAGCCTGCTCGGCTGGTCGGCCCTCTACATGAAGTGGCACTGGCACTGCATCGCAGGACGCAAGATATCGCCGACGGAAGGGCTGCCGGTCGCATGGGCGGGAAAGAGCAAGGAGCAGGTTCTCGCCATGTGCAAGGGGCTGCGCGTGCAGAAGCCGCGCAAGGCGACACGCAACAGGTGGTTCGACCACGGACCGTTCAGGCTGATGTTCGACAACCACGGCACCGGCAAGAGCTGGCTCAAGGAGGAGTTTCCGGAATCGCGCAATTTCCTGCTGAAGGACGGCGACAGGATCCTGGTCGGCGTCGTTCCGCGCAACTCCAAGGTTGATCCGTTCAGTATGCCGGATCCTCTGCTTGCTGAGGAATCGTATCTCCTCTATGAAGAAAGCGCCGGTGTGTCACCGGCATTCCGTGCCATTCCACGTGCACTTGTGGATGCCGCCGCGAACATGGGCACGCTATATCTTTTCGAGCTTACTGGACGCTGCCTCAGGGGAAAATCGAATCTGAACGCAATGTATCTGCGCTCTCTGCTCACGGACGAGAACTTTGCGCGTGGCATCTTCCATCTTGAGAAGTCCTGCGAGTTCCACTGCCGCAAGGCGTCGTTCGTCCCGGAGGAGCGGAAGGGGGATGGATTCCGGCAGAGGTTCATGGAGAACAAGTTCTTCATCACGCTGCATTTCACCTGCAATGCGCACCGGGTGGCATCGGGGGAACATGTTCTGCCGCTTCGCAACGCGAAAAAGTACATGAAGAAGCATCCGCTTGAACGGTATGTGCAGGTGTCGGCGGCAAAGGGCGGATATTCGATACGGGCGATCCGGTCGTTCGCGGAAAGCGGGGCGTTCGAGCCGGTGACGGTGTCGCACAAGGAGGCATCGAACGGAAGGCTTGCGTCGGTATTGGCAAAGATCGTCGTTGATTGCGACGCGAACATCATTCTCGACAAGTCGGTGCCGGAGAAGGTGGTTACGCTCATCCTGCGGAAGTTCGACTATGTCGTGTTCAAAGGGCGCAAGGCATATGAGGACGGCGGCGTTCTGCGCGGCTACCAGCTCAAGGACCGGGTGCTGGCGGGGGAGAGAAAGTTAAGAGTTGGGAGTTGTGAGTTGGGAGTTGAACGGGATAAACCTGAAACTCGAAACCCGGAACCCGAAACACCAAACCGCCAACTTACAACTCTCGACTTGCAACTTAAAACTTTTACCTACGTGTACATGACATCCGACAGGGTGCGGCACAGGGGAGAGATCATGGCGGAGACCAAGGAGGACGCCTATTCGCGCTTGCGGGCGCAGAAGATCCGTCCGATACGTGTTCTTGCGGAAGGTGAAGCCGAACCGCCGCCAAAGATATTTGCGAAAAAGGCCGAAAAAAGCACTGATGCCAATGCGTAAGTTAAATCAAAGGGCAAGGGTTGGGTGCGTTTTATGCCTGGGGAATACCGCCAGAGACACATTACATTTTGCACAACAATCACAGCGAATATGGTATCATATAGACCTGTCTTTCAGCAAAAAAGGAGAATTGTCATGGAAAACTCAAACAAGAAACGTGGTTTCATGGGCAAACTGATCAGGTTTGCATTGTGGGGAATTGTCGGATTGCTGTTTTTTGCCGTTTTGCTTGTGGCTACTCTGCCGTTGTGGATAAGCCCGGTCGCCACAGGTGTTGCGGGTAAGGTCGTTCCGGGATATACCGGTACGGATTTCCGTATCGACCGGTTCCAGCTCAATCCGTATTCCGGATCTCTCGTGATAAAAGGCATCAAGCTGTCCAATCCGGAAGGCTTTGGCGATGCCGCCGCGTTTGCGCTGTCAGGCTTTAATGTAGAGGTGTCTGTAGGGTCTCTTTTCTCCGACACGATTCTCGTGCGGGAGGTTGCGATTGAAGATGCTTTCGTAAGCTACTATTCGAATGACGGCAAGAATAACTTTGATGTGATTCTCGCGAATGTAGAAAAGGCTACGGGACCGAAGGATGAGAGGACTGAGCCTAAAGATGCAAAAGAAGAACCGGTCTCTTCCCAGAAGAAGGTCATAATAGAGCATCTGCGTGTTGCGGGCACAAAGGTGAAGCTCATGAAGTCCGATATGATGCCGCCGCTGATGTTGCCGACGATAGACTTGAAGGACATCGGTAAAAAATCCAACGGCGCTTCGTTTGAGGAGGCTTTCGCTCAGATTTCAGATGCGGTCATGAAGTCCATGGCGTCCATCGGTGATGGACTTGGTGCTCTTGGCGGTCTGCTCGGTGACGGTGCTAAGGATATTTCAGGCCTTATCAACACGGGTACAAAAGATCTGACTAAAACACTGGAAGGTGTTTCCGGCAAGGCAGGCGAGTCGTTGTCCGGTGTGCTTGGCGCGACAAAGGACGTTTCATCCGGAGCGTCTGATGCGGCGAAGAAGACGGCAGATGTCGTAGGTGGTGTCGCGAAAGGCACTGCGGATGTTGTGGGTGATGCCGCAAAGGGTACGATTGACGCCGTCGGCGATACGACCAAGAAAGCGGCGGAAGGCGTGAAGAACCTCTTCAAGAGCTTCGGCAAGTAACCGGAAATGACGCACCTGATCGGCATAGGTGGAGTTGGGATGAGTGCCCTTGCAGAGGCGCTCGTCTCGATGGGTCATGCCGTTTCGGGTGCGGACAGGCTTGTCGGTTCGACGGAACGCGCTTTATGGCCGCCGAGTCTTGCACGGCTTATGGCGCGTGGCGTGAAGATATTCCCCGATGACGGGAGCGGAGTGGATCCTTCCGTAGAGCGCGTGGTCGTGTCTACGGCCATCGAGGAGGATAATCCGGGTCTGGTCAAGGCGCGTGAATTAGGAATCCCTGTTGTTCACAGGGCGGCGGCTCTTGCGGAAGCCCTTTCGCCGTTCAAGCTTGTCGCGGTTGCGGGAACCTGCGGAAAGTCTACCGTTACCGCCATGCTTGCGCATGTCCTTAAATCCTGCGGCATGGATCCGTTCGCGGTGAACGGAGCCGCTGTCGTCGGATGGAACGGTTCCGTGATTTCCGGAAAGGGCGGGTACGCTGTCGCCGAGGTGGACGAGTCGGATAAGTCGTTGACGGCATTCAGTCCGTATGCCGCCGTGATAACGAACTCCAGTTCCGACCATTATTCCAAAGAGGAGATGGATTCGGTTTTCGATGCGTTCATCAAGGATGTCAAGGGGTCTGTCATCGATGGACGCCATGGCCGCTATGATGCGGATTCGTCGCTTCCTGGGGCTCACAATCGGCAGAATGCGGGACTGGCTCTCGCCATGGCCGTGGCTCTTGGCGCGGATGAAGCGAAGGCGCGAGCGGCTCTTCTTGATTTTCCGGGTGTTGAACGCAGAATGCAGCTTGTTGGACATTGCGCCGGTGCGGAGGTGTACGACGACTATGCGCACAATCCTGAAAAGTTGCACGCGATGCTGTCGACCTTGCAGGAACGGCACGAGAAGGGCGTTGCGGTGCTGTGGCGTCCGCATGGGTATGGTCCGCTTCGCAAGATTATGGACGCGCTTGCGGAGATGTTTGCAGAAACTCTTCGTCCGCAGGATAGGCTTGTGCTGCTGCCCGTTTATGATGCAGGCGGCACCGCTGACCGAAGCGTGAACTCTGACGCATTGGCGGAGAAGATTTCAGGTTCGATTTTTGTCAAAACACCTGAAGAGGCTGAAGGGCTTCTGAGGGCGCAGGCGTCGGCGTTCGGCGCAATAGTAACGGCGGGTGCGCGCGATCCGGCATTGCCGGTGATAGCGCGTAAACTTGCAGGAAAGGAATGAAGATGAAGAGAGTTCTGTTGGGAATTATGGCGGCGGCGTTGGCTGTGGCTCCGGCTTTTGCCCAGGATGCTGAGAAGCCGAAAAAGAAGATGCCGTCCTCCGCGAAGTATTTTACGTCGCTCAAGGCCGCCACCAAGGAGGCCGTGAAGTATGACGCGCCGATCTTTGTTGCGGCTGTCGGCAAGGGATCCCCGGCGGAGGATGCCGTGAAGAGTCTAACCAAGCATAAGTTTTTCCAGGAGCTTGCAAAGAAGGGATTCTTTGTGTATACAATGCGTGTTGCATTGAGCAAGAAGGAGAAGGATATCGACGGCAAATCTCCAAAACCGCTTTACGAAAAGCTTACCGCAGATGATCAGGCTCTTCTTGACGTGATCTGCCCTCCAGACAAAATCCGCAAACTTCCGGTTTTCGGAATGGTAACGCCTGATGCGAAGGAGCTGAAGATCAAGGCTGTAGATATGCCGCGTCCTCCGGCTCCCAACGCTGAGTATTTCGGGCAGTATCTTCAGAACCTCCAGTCCGCGGCACAGGCGTACGGCATCGATATCGAGATGTCCAAGGCGATGGTGAAATACATCGAGAACCCGCCGCCGGAAAAGAAAAAGAAGAAAAAATAATATCATGGGACACAGTTTCGAATATCCAGATTGCAGACTTGCTGCCGGTTACGCTGCCGCTTTTGCGGCGGCCCGACGCCGGTTTGACACCCAGCCGATAGACGATATGCGCCTTTCGGATTCGTCCGGATGGAGCGCAAAGCGCATGACGCTTGCCGGTGAAGCGAGCGTGTCCGGAGTGGGTACGTTCCGCGGAAGCGAAAGGCGTACAATCACGTTTGCGCCGTCGGACCGTCCGGGATGGTGGATCCGCCGTACGGATATGCCGGAGCAGTTGGACACGGCCGTCGATATCGCGAATCTCTGGACGAGTGCGCGCAACCTCGTTCTTCGCAGCGGCTCTCCGCACAACTACCTGCGCATGGTCGAGCATATCATTGCGCTGAAGGGTGGTCTGGGGCTGGACAACGTGGTCATCAAGACCAACTCCGGCGATCCGCCGCTTTTCGATGAGTCGTCCATACCTCTTGTGGAGGCTGTGGAGCGGGCGGGAATCGTAGAGACTGATCAGTCCGCAACGTATGTGACGGTGAAAGAGCCTCTCGCGTTTGTGGGGAACCGCGGAGATTTCCTGATGTTCCTTCCGGACGATGGTTCGAAGAAGCTCAGGCTTGATGTCGCCATCAACTGGCGCACGATCATCGGGGATCAGCGCATCGTGTTTGATGTGACACCTGAAACCTTCCGTTACGGAGCCTATGCCCGGACCAATGCGACACATCGCCAGTATCAGCTTGCGAAGACTGTTGGATGGCTTTTTGCGGATACGCGCAATCTTGGATACGACAAGGACAACATCCTCATCCATGGACGTAAACGCTGGTATGGAGAGCCTCGTTTCCCGCTTGAAGGGACGAACCGCTTCCTCGAGCCGGTATGGCACAGGGCTACACTTGATCTGCTCGCCGCGCTTTCGCTTACTGGTCCGGATCGTTTTGTAGGAACCGTGGTTTCCTACCGGGCCGGACACACGCAGGATTGCGATGCCGTAAGACATCTTTACCGCCATGACCTCATAAAGCGTATGGTGTAAACATACATGACCATTTAATTAACTGATATCCACAAGAATAAGGAGACTAACTATCATGAACATCAAGACATTTATCGTTGCCGCTGCGGCGCTTTCCGCGTTGACGGGCATGGCTCAGTGCAAGGCGGCCGCGACCGCTGAGAACACGCCGGTCTCGCGCGTAGGGAACGTCACCAAGGACAAGACCCGCGACCCTGGGCTTTTTGGAGCTCATTGGTGGACGAACCGCTTCCTCAGCCGCCACATGGAAATCGAGAAGGTCAAGGGCAAGACCGTGGATGTGGTTCTCATTGGAGACTCCATCATCCATTTCTGGGAGTGGAAGCAGCCGCAGAGCTGGAAGAAGTTCACAGCCAACCGCACTGCGCTCAATCTCGGATACGGCGGCGACCGTACGCAGCATCTCTTCTGGCGCATCGACCATGGAGAGCTCGATGGCTACGAGGCAAAGTGCGTTGTTCTCATGATCGGAACGAACAACAACTCGTCCAAGGATACGAAGCCTGAGAACGTCGCCTCGGCAATTGAACAGCTTGTTGCAAAGATCCGCGCCAAACAGCCGAAGGCGAAGATCGTGCTCCATCCGATCTTCCCGCGCGGCAATTCTGCGCAGTCGGTGCGCCACGTGAATGCACGTGCCCGCAACGACAAGACGAATGCGCTGCTCAAGCAATTCGCCGACAGGGACGGCAAGATCATCTGGATAGACTTCAACGACAAGCTAGTGGATGCTACCGGTTGGGTTCCGAAGTCCATCATGCCTGACGAGATCCATCCGTCAGCCGCCGGATACGAAATCTGGATGGATGCTCTCGCGCCTGTCATCGGAAAGTGATCGGTCAAGCATGGATTGGCGGATACTGCACAAATCCGTGACTGAATCCACTAACAAGGACGCGCTCGGCGGTAAGCCGGGCGATGTCTTTGTTGCGGATATGCAGACTGTGGGACGCGGTCGGCTTGACCATCGATGGCTCTCAGCTCCGGGCGAAAATCTCATGATGTCTGCGGTTGTGGATGTAGTGGATGTTCCGCCGCATGAGGCGGCTACGCTTCCGCTTGTCGCCGGGCTTGCAGTGGCGCAGGCGGTCAGTGGAGTGTGTGCCGCCCATGGCGATCCATCCCGGACCGCCGATGTGAAGATCAAGTGGCCGAATGATGTGCTGATAGATCGGCGCAAGATATGCGGGATACTTTGTGAACGGAATGGCGACAATGTTATAGTCGGCATTGGAGTGAACGTCAATCAGACGGCGTTCCCTCCTGAGATATCGGACCGTGCCACTTCAGTTCGGCTTGAACTGGGTGCCCTGCATGATGTGGCGAATGTCCGCGATGAGGTTCTGGACCGCCTGCATGAATGCATTGAACGCTGGCGGAAGGACGGCTTTGCCGCGCTTTTGCCGGAGCTGTCGGCGTTCGACTGCCTGAAGGGTAGGCGCGTCGCGGTGCGGCGTACG
>JAGBFY010000416.1 GCA_017936245.1 Kiritimatiellia bacterium | reverse complement strand
GTTATGGAGCACCGCTGGCTGAACAAGTCCGTAGAGACCGCCCAGCGCCGTGTCGAGCAGCAGCATTATGCCGTCCGTAAGCGTACGCTCGAGTATGATGACGTGATGAACAAGCAGCGCTCGATCGTGTATGAGCTTCGCGGCACGATTCTCCGTGGCGATCAGCAGACCGTACACAACACGATTCTCGATGTCATGAACGACATTGTCCTCACCCAGGCGGAGAAGCATCTTTTCGACGCCAAGGAAGGCAATCTCGGCGAGTTCATGAATTGGATCGGCATGATGTTCCCGATTACCATCACGGAGGAAGAGCTGCGTCCGCTCATGGGACAGCCACAGGCGGCAGGTGAATTCGTGATGAAGCGCATCGAAGAGGCCTATGAGGCGAAGTGCTCATCCGAAGATCAGCAGGTGCTTCCGTTCATGGAGCGCGGTGTGTTCCTCGATGCAATCGACCGTCAGTGGCAGGACTACCTCCGTGCCATGGACGACCTCCGCCATGGCGTGAACCTCCGTGCATACGGTCAGCGCGATCCGCTCATCGAATACAAGCGCGAGGCGTTCCATATGTTCGAGCAGCTGATGACCACAATCAAGTCCGAAGTGGCGTCCGGTGAGTTCCGTGCCGCCACTGTCAGGAATGTGCGCCGTATGCTTGCCGCCGCCCAAACCAACGCCGAGGATTTCGATACGCCCAACAGCGAGTCGGAGGGGCGTCCCACAGAGGCTCCTGCGCCAGCTCCTGCGAAATCGTCCGGTCCGGTTACGGCGAAGGATGCGTTTGCGGCTCTGATGGGTGTGTCCCCCGACCGTGTTCGCACTTCAGGTCCAGCCGGAATGCCGCCGCCTGGTATGCCGGGAGCTCAGATGCGGCCAGCTGCTCCAACAGTTGGGCGTAACGATCCGTGTCCCTGCGGAAGCGGCAAGAAGTACAAGAAGTGCTGCGGACGCAATCTTTTCTGATAGAAGCATTTAAAGAAGGGTTTCAGACAATGAACTATTCTGAAGCGAAAAAGGTTCTTGAGGCCAATGGACAGGGTTATGTCCTCGATTTTTGGGGGAAGCTTGGCGTAAAGGCGCGCAAGTCGTTGCTTGCGCAGATTGCCACTATCGACTTCACGGAGCTTGCAAGGTGCAGGTCTATGCTTCCGGCTTTCGTCTGCAGCAAGGCGGAAAAGCCATGTGTAAAGCGTGTCGCCGCACCGACAGCGCCGAAGGTCGCCGAGCTGAAGGGCAAGGCGTACGCTTCTGCTGTGACGGCAGGTGCGAAGGAACTGTCCGCCGGGCGTGTGGGTGTGCTTCTTGTCGCCGGCGGTCAGGGATCTCGGCTGGGATATGAAGGCCCGAAGGGTGCGTATCCTATCGGTCCTGTAACAGACAAGCCTCTTTTCCATTTTCATGCTCGCAAGGTGCTGGCCAAGACGCTCAAGTACGGCAAGTCCGTTCCGTTCTATGTGATGACGTCCGAGGCGAACTACGATGCTACGGTCGCGTGCTTCAAGGAGAACGGCTGGTTCGGTCTTGACCGCAAGGACATCTTCTTCTTCAAGCAGGGGATGTGGCCGGGAATGACAGAGGACGGCAAGATAATCCTTGACGAGCCAGGACATGTGTTCATGTCCCCGGATGGGCATGGCGGACTTCTCGCAGCCCTCAAGAATTCCGGTGCGCTTGCTGACATGAAGAAGCGTGGCGTCAAGTCCGTGTTCTTCTTCCAGGTGGACAATCCGCTTGTCGAGATTGCGGATGAGGCTTTCATCGGCTATCATGTGCAGTCCAAGAGCGAGTATTCTCTCAAGCTCTGCGCCAAGCGCGATCCGTTCGAGAAGGTCGGCATGCCGATGAAGTTCGGAAACGTCTGCAAGATGGTCGAATACACCGAAATGACCGACGAGCAGTGCAAGCGCAAGGGTAAGGACGGAAAACTCTACTTCCTCTACGGCTCTCCCGCCATACATGTGTTCGACCGTGCGTTTCTTGAACGCGAGGCGATGAAGCCGATGCCGCTCCATCTTGCGCACAAGAAGATTGCCTATCTGGACGATAATGGCGAGGTTGTTAAGCCTTCGGCGCCCAACGCATACAAGTTCGAGAAGTTCATTTTCGATATATTGCCTGATGCGAAGAAGGTTGCGTTCCTCGCTTTCGACCAGAAGGAGGAGTTCTCTCCCGTGAAGAATGCGGAGGGCTCCGATTCTCCAGCCACATGCAAGGCGGACATGCAGGCCAAATGGCGTCGCCAGCTTGCTGAACGTGGAATTCTCATAGATGGTGACGCGGTTTTGGAGGTTGATCCATGTTCTCTTTGATAATAGCAATCTCGTGCGGATTCGCCACCGGGCTTGCATTGTACTTCACTGATGCGCTCGGTTACGGTTGGAGCATATTCTTTGGTGTGCTTGGTTTTGGCGCCGTTCAGATGACTATAGGGTTCCGTCTTCAGAAAAAGGTGAAGGCAGCCATGAAGGCCGTCGAGAATGTTCTATTGGAAGGGCAGAAGGCAGTGCAGGCAAAGACCATGCGCTGGCAGACGCGCCCGCCGGGGTCCATTCAGGAGGCGCAGAACGAGATTGCCCGCGATCAGCGCAGGTTTGTGCTTGAGGCTCTTGCCCTGACCGAACCGCTTCACAAGTTCGACAACTGGGTTCCGATGATGAAGCGTCAGATTGCTACGGCGCAGTTTCAGCTGTACTGGATGGTCAAGGAATACCGCAAGTGTGATCAGCTGATGGACAAGGTTCTCTTTGTCGATCCTACGATGTATGCCATGAAGATGGCGCGCATGTACATGCTCGGCAAGCCGAGTGAAGATATCAGGAAGGTGTACGACAAGGGCCGGAAACGCCTGCGCTACAACCAGAATGTTCTTATTGCTGCTGCTTGGACGTGGATTCTCGTACAGCGCGGAGAGGTTGATGAAGCGTTCAAGGCTCTCAATGAGGCGCTGAAGAATAGCGACAATGAAACGCTCAAGGCGAACCGTGAAGCTCTTGCGAACAACCGTGTCGCGCATTTCTCCAATACGAATATCGGAGATACGTGGTGGGCGCTTGGCCTTGAAGAACCCAAGGTCAAAATGCAGCGTCAGCGTATGCAGTGGCGTTGATTCGCAACGTGGCGGCATGATTGACGGCCAAGAGTGGCTCTTGCGGAGATTGCATTCACCGAAGCGTTCAAACGGGCGGCAGGGGTCGCGCCACACACCTGTCAGCTTTATTTGCCATTGCCGCCGGGCTGGATTCTGCTGAAAACAGGAATAACTCTCAAAATCGGCAAACATAAGCCGATAATCAAACTCTTTATGGGGTCTGACCCCAAGTATCCTATTCGTACCATAGTGGTAAGAAGAGACGATTGATCACAATCCGGTTCTTTAGTGCTTCTTGCGGTAGTCGCGCATGGAGATGCCGGTTTTGCGTTTGAAGTATTGCCGTAGAACAGCCGGTGATTTATAGCCTGAAAGATCGGCAATGGCTTCAAGCCGTATCTCTTTACGTTTCAGAAGCGAAAGTACAACCGTAAACCGAGCCTCGAGAATGGCATCTCCTATCGACATTCCTGTTGCTTTGCGGAAGCGTATTTCCGCCATTCGTCTTGAACATGGGAACATCTGCGTTACATCTGCTGCGGTCAAACCGGTTGCCGCATCGTGGATGATGCGTTCGCGGGCCGCTTCCACACAGGCGTCTCTTTTGCGTAATGGGTCGCTCGAGGCCCGTCGCACTACGCGCAGCGGACCGAAAAAGATGTTTTTCAATCTGACGCCGGGCATTTGCATTTGTTGATCAAGCAGCTGAGCCGCAAAAAATCCTGCTTCGTTGAAATTGATCTCCACAGAGGAAAGAGACGGTGTTATGTTGGCTGCGATAAGTTCGTTGTTGTCGATGCTGACAACGGCAAGATCGTCGGGTATGGAAAGTCCGAGCGCGTTGGCCGTCGAGATAACTTCTCTGGCTGTAGTATCGTTTGCAGCGAAAATGCATGCGGGTTTCGTCAGGTTGGAGAGAAATTGTCGCATTTTGTTTTGAATAAGCGTATTAGCCGCCGATCCCATTGTATTGGCAGTGAAAATTTCCGGGCTGAATCCGTGAAGGGCGAGCGTTTTAATGAATACACCTTTGCGGATGTTCGACCAGGTGGTATCGCCAAACAGACTCATGAACGCAAAATGACTGCGACCAAGACGGATGATTTCTTTGGATGCCAAAAGGGCGGATTGCCGTTGGTTGTGGAATACGGAGGCGATGCGGTCGGGCTTGTCGCCTGCAGAGCGGTTGAGGAAGACGGTAGGTGTAGCGCTGAAAGATTTTGGAGAAAAGGCATTGCTGATCCCGGCGCAGTCTGCGATGCAGCCGTCCGGCTTCCATAGATCCAAAAGCCGAGAAACGTTTGCAACCCGTCGACAGTCTTCAATGATGTTTACCGCCCAGCCGCATTTGTTCGCGTATTTCTGTGCGCCCTGCAGTTTGTGTCGTGCGGATTCGCTTGGAGTATGTTGAAGATATAAAATTGTTTTCGACATGAGGCTGTAATATACCACAGTTCGTGTTGTTTCGCAAATGATACGATAATAAATGCGTGAAATCTACTGTATAAAATGGATGGTTTGGTATAATTTTTCGCATGATTAAAGCAATTCAGAATAAATGGACGCTCCTGGCGTTCCTTTGCGGCTTGTTTCTCGTATACACGGTGGATCGGGCCATCCTTGGCGTTTTGGCGATTCCCATTCAGGAAGAGCTGAAGCTTTCCGATGTGCAGTTCGGTCTTTTGAGTTCAGGTATTTTCTGGACGTATGCGATAGTCGTTCCGTTTGCCGGGTTGATCGGAGACCGTTTCAACCGCAGCAGACTTATCGGCTGGGCGGCGATTTTCTGGAGCGTGATGACATTATGCGCCGGCTTTGCGAATGGATTCATCACTCTCTTCTTCCTGGTTTCAGTTGCTGTCGTCATCCCGCAGACTCTCTATTCTCCAACGGCAAACGCGCTCATTTCCGAACATCACAAGGATACGCGTACGCTCGCTCTTTCATGCCATCAGGCCGCCTACTATACCGGTTGGTTTGTGTCGGGCGCGGCGGTGGCGCTCGTTCTTTCCCTCTGCGATTCCTGGCGCTGGACATATTTCATATTCGGCGGTGTCGGTATCGTTTTAGGTTTTGCTTTTCTCCTTTTCAGCAAATCAGATAACAGCCAGAATGTCACCTCTGTGGCAAAGCCTCCGATATCGGATTCGCTCAAGGCGTTCTTCTGCTGTCCGACCGCGCTTCTCTGCGCCTTTGCCTATATCATCGAAGTGTTTGTCGGTTATGGCTACAGCGCTTGGGGACCTAAGTTCATCGCGAAGAAGTTCAATCTCACACCCGGCGCGGCTGGAACAGGCGTGATGTTCTGGCACTACGCGGCGGCATTCGCGGCGATTCTTGCGTCCGGCTGGCTGACGGATCGCTTCATCAAACGCTATCAGCGTTTCCGTCTCGTATTCATGCTGGCGACGCAGTTTGTCGCCGCCCCGATGCTTGTTCTCTTCGCCTTTGGGCCGACGTTGGCTTCCGTATGGACGGCCGCCGCCGTGTTCGGTCTTTCCCGCGGCGCTTACGGAGCCAACCAGTTCGCGGCGATTTTCGATGTCGTCGATTCCCGTTATCGCGCAGGAACGCTCGGCTTCATAAATGTATTGGCCGGTCTCATTGGTTCGCTCGCCCCCATAGGAATAGGCTATCTGTCGCAAACGTACGGCAACCGCGGCTTTGAATGGGGCTTTGCTTCGCTCGGAGTTTCGTTTATCGTGGCGATTGCCGCGCTTCTGCTTGCGCACTTCGTGACGTATAAGCGTGATCTGAAAAAGAAAGCCTTGGCTCAGGCTTAAAGATAGAAAAAAGGAACACTAACATGAAGTACGATATATGCAGTTTTGAGAATCGAGTAGCGGTTGTAACGGGTGCAGGCGGGAATATCGGTCTTGCGGTTTGTCGTCAGCTTGCCGGATATGGAGTGCGTATTGCCGCTTGCGACGTGGATGCAAAAATTGTCGAGGAACGCATTGCCGATTTGAAGGCCGCCGGAGCGGATATTCGGGCCTATTCGATGGACGTTCTCTCGCGCAAGGCGGTTTTCGATGCGATTGCCGCCATTCTTTCCGACTTCGGCAAGATAGACATCATGATCAACAATGCGGGCGTATGGAACCACCGTGACGTAATCGGTCGTCAGCGTTTTGAAGAGATGGATCCTGTTGAATGGAAACGGTTGCTGGAGATCGATCTTGACGGTGTGTTCCACTGCTGCCAGGCGATTCTGCCGCACATGATTGAACGCGGCTACGGTCGCATAATCAACACCACATCCATCGCCGGCGAAGTCGGGCTGCCGGGATATGCCGATTATGCAGCCGCCAAGGCTGGACTCATCATGTTCACGAAAACGCTGGCGATGGAAAACGTCAAGAAGGGCATCACCGTCAACTGCGTGTCTCCGGGAATGGTCGCCCGCGGCGAAATCGTTGCGGAGCCGGGTACATGGATCGGCCGCAAGGGTGGTGCGGACGAAATGGCACGTGCGATGGTGTTTCTTGCTGCCGACGAGTCCGGATTCATGACCGGCGTCGATATTCCGGTTGACGGCGGACGCATCCTCGGTCCTCACAATTGCGATATGTAAAGGCTGTTTATGACGTTTCTGTTTGCCAGTTTTCTGTTTGCCGTAAGCTCGGTAAGAGGACCGATGCCGATCCTTTCGACGCCGTATTTCGAAGACGGCGCAATCGATTACGAATCGCTAGCCGCTCAGACAAAGTACGTGGCAAAGTGGTGCCCCGGCGTCATTTGGGGACAGTCGAACGATTCCGTCGATCTGGTAACGCATGAAGAGCGGCTTAAAGCCTTCGATACGTGCGCGAAAGCCGTCACGGGAACATCCGCCGTGCTTGCGCTTGGAGCGAACGGTACGAACGTTGTTCATTTGATCGATCTCGTCCGTGCAATCGAGGATACGGCAAAACGTCACCCGACGGCGAAGATTGTCATTATCTCGCGTCCAACGAACGATGCCAGAAGCGAGGCGGACATCGAGAAGGGCTGGGAGGCGATAGCTCCTATCGCGAATCGTCCGGTCATATTCCAGACGCACGGCGCCAAACATGTGCCGGAGCCGTCGGTCGAGCTGATGGTGCGTCTTGCAAAGCGGCATCCCAAGGTTTTCGGCTGGATCAAGGAAGAATCCGCAGGAGACAATGCGAATGTGCGTATGGTTCAGGAGAATGCCGCCAAGCCCGCAATCAAGACGGTCTTAAGCGGATGGGGCGGTTGGCAATGGCTCTATCAGCTTCGGCAGTGCGGCAGTGAAGGTCTCATCACCGAACGGGCGGCGTATGCGCCAATCCTCGGAACGATTTGGCGTCTCTATGAGTCGGGTGAGCGTGGTTCGCGTCTGGCGCAGGCTTACGCCATGTACAGACTGCTCATAGATCAGCGGAATTTTCCGGCTGGACTCCGCGGCTATTCGCTTTATATGCTGCAGAAGGAAGGTCTGTGCCGTTCGCTCGTCTCCCGGCAGTATCTGCATCGGGAAGTGACTGAAGGCGGCACGTTCGGCTGGGGCGAGGGATATAAACTTGAAACAGTAAAGCTCACCGACCGCCAGAAAGCGGAACTTGACGCTCTTCATGCCGACATGATGGAATTTGTGAAGCAGGCAACGCCGTAATCGACAGGCATTGATTCGCTCATTTTTTCGGGAATCTGTTACTCGGTTGTAGATTGTGCCGCTGGCGCAACCATGAAAACTGTGTCGGTTGTGCGTAGAGTACAGAATTCTGCTCCAAAACGGATACGTGTCCGCTTTGGAGCAACCAAAACGGATATGTGTCCGCTTTGGTGTGGATTTTGCAGATCGCATATGCTATAATTCAGGCATGAAAAATTATCCGCGCATATATCAGACCATGATTGAGTCACATCTCAAAAACTACAGACAGATGGTTTTTGTGTCGGGACCAAGGCAGGTAGGTAAGACTACAATGTGTGAGGCTGTTGCTTCAACGTATCTTAGTTGGGATGATGAAGATGTTCGGCGTGCTATTCAGTCCGGGCAACGTGCTGTCGCGGATAAGTATGCTTTGAATGTCGCTGCTGAATCTGAAAAAGTGCTTGTGTATGATGAAATACACAAATATTCCAAATGGAAACAGTTTCTCAAGGGGTTCTATGATCTGTATGGGAGAAATCTAAGAATCGTCGCCACAGGTTCAGCGAAGATGGATGTATACAAGAAGGGTGGAGACAGTATGATGGGCCGATATTTCCCCTATCGGATGCATCCGCTGTCTGTCGCAGAACTGTTGGATGTATCAATTCCGGATGAACGGATCGTACGTTCTCCGAAAAGGCTGTCGGATGACGAGTGGACGGCTCTAGTGCGATTTGGTGGTTTTCCAGATCCATTTGTCAATAGGGATGTTCGTTTCTCAAGAAGATGGAATTCCCTTA
Organism: Kiritimatiellia bacterium; assembly: GCA_017936245.1. Lineage (GTDB taxonomy): Bacteria > Verrucomicrobiota > Kiritimatiellia > RFP12 > UBA1067 > UBA1731. The sequence continues at coordinate 3,318 of JAGBFY010000416.1, read as the reverse complement.
GGTTTGAACAGCTGCTTAAGACTGATATGCGCGATTTGACGCGAATCTCTGAACTTGATCGGCTTTCAGCATTGGCGGAGATACTCTCAAACCGGTCAGGGGAGCAGCTTGTCTATAAAAGTATAGGGCGCGATCTGGGAGTGGATGAAAAGACGGCGAAGAAATGGATCAAGACGCTTAAATATCTTTATTTCGGGTTTGAGGTACGCCCTTGGTTCAGGAATATTGAGAACTCAATTCGAAAGATGCCGAAATGGTATTTGCGAGACTGGGCAAACATACAGGATGAAGGTAAGCGGGCTGAGACATTTATCGCATGCCATCTGCTTAAAGCTGTCGAGGGATGGACGGATCTCGGCTACGGGGAGTTTTCACTTGGCTATCTTCGAGATAAATCAAGGCGAGAGGTTGATTTTGTCGTGACGCGCGATGGAATTCCGTGGTTTCTTGTAGAGGTGAAAAAATCAGACACCTCTCTTTCTGAAGCTCTCGCATTTTTCCAGGAAAGGACAGGCGCCGCACACGCATTTCAGGTTGTTATGGACGCGGAGTATGGAGAGTATGACTGTTTTGCGATTCATTCGCCTAAAGTCGTTTCTGCCAAGACGTTTCTGAGTCAGTTGTTCTGATATAAAACTAAGTCGATGCCAAGGAGTGCTTCGCGCTCAATGGCGGCTTTAGTGATGTGGGACGAGTAGGACAGGTGCGACGGGTGGGACTAAATTAGCTTATGAGGCACTTGCAAAACCAGGGAGGGGCAACGTCCTCGTTGCCCGTATGACAGCGAATCGCGGGCAGCGGGGACGCTGCCCCTCCCGAATTTGCAGGGTTTTGCAAGTGCCTCTTATATTAGTATTGAGCGAAGCACTATCAAATAGCAAGGATTGAAGCACATGACTATATGCAAAGCCATTCTTAGAGCTTCGCACATCAGCAATTCCCAGCAAACATTCGTCCCACCTGTCTCACCTGTCCCACTCGTCCCAAGAGCCATCACACTGTGCGAAGCTCTCATTCCTCATTACTCATTACCCTAAACCTTTTCCTAGTCGCGCCAACGGCGCAAATTGAGTTCGCAAATGCTACGATAATAAATGCGCGATATCTACTGTATGTTTTTGAGGATGTGATATACTTGTGCGCATGAAAAAGGGAGGAAAAGGAATGAAAGTAAAATATGCGACAATAATCGGCTTGTTGGGGTTAGCCGCTTCGGTTGCAATGGGGACTCCGCCGCTCATCAAGATGGGGCCTAACCGCAACGCAACCCAGCTTCAGGTGCAGTTGAAGAAGATCGGCTGCCTTAAGCCGAAAAGCGTGAAGGAGGTTGGAGACAGCAATTTCACTATCGATGGCGCTCCCGTTGATCGCGACTTCGTTGATTTCGACAAATACCGCGACTATCTTGAGCCGTTGGGCGTAAACAAGATCCGCATTCTCACCGGTTGGGCGAAGAGTGAAAAGGTGAAAGGCAAGGTTGATGTCGCCTGGCTTGATCATATTGTAGATTGGTGCTTGGCGCATGATATCAATCCGCTTTTGGAACTCAGCTACGGCAATCCCATTTATCCCGGTGCGGGCGGCGCCGGACTTGCGGATGGCATCCCTAATACGCCGGAAGGCCTGAAGGAGTGGGATCGCTGGGTCGATTTCCTTGCGAACCATTTCAAAGGCCGCGTGAAGGAATGGGCGATGTGGAACGAACCGGACAACAAAGTCAACAATGTCATGATCAATACGCCGGATATGATAGCCGCCTTCAATGTCCGCAGCGCGAAGATTCTCAAGAAGCATATGCCGGATTGCCGGTTGCACGGTCTTTCGCTTGCAACCTCGTTGCCGGAACGTCTGGAGCAGTGCATTAAGCCGATGGGTGAAGACGTGAAGCTTTTCGATACCTTCATCTATCATGGATACCGTTCCAATCCCGACGGCACATACGATACGGATGCCGCACGCAAGGCGGTGATTGCGAAATACGCTCCGCATGCAAAGCTTCGGCAGGGAGAGAACGGCGCCCCCAGCGAGTTTCTCGCTACCCTTGCGATGAGCCGCAGACCATGGAGCGAGCTGAGCCAGGCAAAGTGGGATCTGCGCCGCGCTTTGGGAGATCTCGGACATGATCTGGAATCGGGGCTCTTCTGCATTGTGGACATAAACTACGCACCGCCTACGTTTGAGGTGCCGTTCTGCAACCGCAAGGGATATCTGCGGCTCAATTCCAGGAATGACATCATCCAGGTGAAGCGCGCCTATTACGCGATCCAGAACATGGTGTCGGTGTTCAACTCCAACCTTGTGCGCGTCCCGGAAAAGAAAGTTTCGGTAACCGATCCTTCGGTCGCGCTCTTTGAATATCAGACGCGCAAGGGTGAGCCGCTTTTCGTGTTCTGGTATAAAGGCAAGGTGATATGCACCAGCCGCAAAGGCGGGGTAAGAACCGAGTACGATGCCGTGATTGACAACGATCCTGAAAACGGCAAGCCCGGCGATTCTCTGACAACGCGCGAGCACATTTTCGAATGGGGCGGACGGCTTCTCGAAAATCCGGTATGGGTCGATCTCATCACCGGCTGGGTATATGAGATTCCGGCGGAAAACCAGATACAGCATGCCGACGGCATCACATTTGTGCGGATTCCCGCCTACGATTCACCGTGTTTCGTGACCGAGCGCGAGGCGCTTGATCTGCTTTAATCCATTCAGGAAAAAGGAGGACCCTTATGAAGTCTAATGTAGTTTCGACCACAGCACGGGCGATATTTATGATGGCTGCCGCCATTACGGCAGTCGTACGGTGCGCTTGCGGCGAGGAAATCACATGGGGAGGCGCCAGCGGCAGATGGAGCGATTCCAGCAAATGGGTCGGCGGAAAAACTCCGGCGAAAGGCGACGCTGTCATATTTCCCGCAAGCGGTGAATGCGTTGTCGAGATAGATGACAATACTCCTGCGCTATCTTCATTGACGCTGTCTTCCGGGACTGCGGCAGACAGGGTAACTTTTGTCGGAGATGTATCACATAGACTTTATGTGACTGGAGAGGGATATGCATTTGTCGTGGGCGAGAACCGAAAGATGGCCATTGCCGGATGTTTGCTTGAATTGGGTGTACAGAACACGACATCCCACATGGATGTCGGGCCGGGTGCACGGCTTGATGTTGACAGCGGCAAACTGTATGTAAGGAATGGCGGTATCCTCGTGAATACGAATGCCATGCTGAATGTTCACGGTGGAATCCTTCAATACAATGGAGCTGCTCAATACTTGAAGCTGGCGAAGAACTCAACAGTGAATCTTGCCTCCGGCAAGATTC
>JAGBFY010000415.1 GCA_017936245.1 Kiritimatiellia bacterium | reverse complement strand
CGGCGATTTCAACGTCAAGCTTCAGGCGCTTCTGCAGAGGCTCATCCGTAAGCACAAGAGGGTTTTGTTCTCTGGTGACGGATATTCGGACGACTGGCGCACGGAGGCGGCGAAACGCAAGCTGCCTGAGTTGCCCGACACCCCTGCGGCGATTGCTCCACTGAAGGATCCTGCGAACCAGAAGCTCTTCCTTGAATATGGAGTTCTGACCCCTGCGGAGATGAATGCCCGCATGGAGATTGCGCTTGAGGACTATAGTCGCCGCATCGGAATTGAAGGCGCCGTTGCGCTTGAGATCGCGCAGTCGATGGTGCGTCCCGTGGTTGCTGACGAATTCTCCAAGCTTGCGACAGCATTCTCGCTCGCCAAGAAGGATGGATTCTCCGTTGGGCAGAAGGGGCTTAGCGCTCTGTCGCTCAAGCTCGGCGCTGGACTTGACGATATGCACTACAAGTGCGACAAACTCAACAAGGCGCTTTCCGGCGGCAATACGGATGACATCATATCGGCGATGCGCTCACTCCGCAAGACGGTCGATGCAATGGAGAATCTCGTTGCGGACGACCGTTGGCCGCTTCCCAAGTACAGAGAAATGCTATTCGTATATTGATCTGCCGTGGACAAGAACAACATAGATGAAGTCGCGAAGGCGATAGCCTCGCTCAAAGCGTGGAAGAATGCGTCCAAATACAATTGGGCGCTGGTTTCTGAGATGTTCGAAAAACCGCTGATTGCGTCTGTCAACATCCCGGAGAACGGGCCGATTGCTGCCCGTCTCATGCTTTTCAACGGATTTGTCGCCCATCGCGATTTCATGATATTCACGCAGAACCAGGATGTGTCCTTTGCGCTTTCTCCGATTGATTTCGACCATTACGAAGTGGTTGCGCTCAAGGACGGCAAGGTTGAGGTGCTCGACTACAGGCCGGGGTACGCACCGGTCCATCCAGATGAAGAGACCTGTTCGATCTTGGCTCCGGTGCTTTACGAATGCTATGGGCTGATGATGCGTCTTGAGGATGATCCGGAGATCCCCGCCATGTACAAGGGGGAGAATTCGATGTTCTCCCGCAAAGAGGGATTGGACGGCAAATGGCGTGACGTACCGTTGAAGCCGCCGGACATGAACACTGTTGCATGGACAGAGCGCATTGGGCTTGATCGCATGAAGTGTGCGCAGGCGGCAAGGTTCGACATGGCACAGGGCGAGGCGTGGGAGATGGATTTCATACAGGTGCCTGTATTCCATACGGAAGAGCCAAGAGCCAGGATCATGTACCTTGTTGCCGCAGTCAATGCGCTTACGGGAGAAAGATGCGTGTGGGATAAGCTCGTGGTGGATCCGAAGATTCCGCGCAACGGCACGCTTGATGGATTGAAGCTTCTTTGGGAGTCGCTCGCTTCCCGTTTGCTTGAAGGGGTGTTGAAGCGCGGTAAGGTTCCGGCGGAGATACATGTGCGTACGCAGAGGATGATGCGCTTCCTGCGTCCGCTGGGTCTCCAGATTCCGTTCAAGCTTGTGCTGCACCGTCAGCTCCCCCGTTTGACAACTGCCGTCAACAGCGCAATCATCAACCGCTCGATATAACGCTTCACGTTCCTTACGGGTGTAAGCAAGGGTCTGCCTACTGGGGGGGGGATTGACTTGAAACATTGGGTTGTGATATCATTTTCAGCCACTGATTTAATGTAGCTGTTCCTCTTTGGGATGGCGTTGGATTTCTAACAAAAGGATATCAAAATGAGATTGTTGCTGATAGCTTCACTAATGTCTACTTTCATCGCTTCGGCGGCGAATGACTGGGAGAACCTTTTGGTGAACTCCATCAACCGCGAGCCGGCGCGATCATACACGATGCCGCTTGCATCCGAGGATGCCGCGTTCACGGATGCCATTGAGCCTGAATCCCCGTACCGCAAGTCGCTCAATGGCACATGGAAGATATTCTGGGCAGGCAATCCTGATCTCCGCGTCAAGGATTTCTACCGTGTGGACTATCCGGACTCCGACTGGTTCACCATCGATGTCCCGAGCTGCGTGGAGATGCGCGGTTTCGGTTCTCCGGGATATGTGAACGTACGCTATCCGCATAAGATGGAATGGCCGTTCATAAAGGACCGCCAGTCCGGCAAGAGCGACTACAATCCCGTTTCCTCATACCGCCGCACGTTCACCATTCCGGCTGACTGGAAGGGACGCGAGGTGTTCCTGCGCTTTGACGGCGTGTACTCCGCATATTATGTGTGGGTGAATGGGGAGAAGGTTGGATATGCCGAGGACTCCAAGCTTCCTTCCGAATTCAACATCACCAAGTTCCTCAAGGATGGCGAAAACCTCCTTGCCGTAGAAGTCTATCGCTGGTGCGACGGAAGCTACCTTGAAGATCAGGACATGTACCGCTTCTCCGGCATTTTCCGCGATGTGTCCATCTGGTCCATGCCCAAGGACGGCATTTGGGATTTCGAGGTGAAGACCGCTCTCAAGAACGACTACCGCGACGCAACGATCGAAGTCGCCGGATGCGAAGGAGCTGAATGGAAACTCTATGATGCCGAGAGGCGCGAGATTGCTTCCGGATCCAAGGGTGCTGTTGAGATTGGCGACGTCAAGCTCTGGAGTGCCGAAAAGCCCAACCTCTACACGCTCATCGTCAAAAAGGGCGCGGATATCCGTACGCGCAAGGTCGGCTTCAAGGAGGTCAAGGTGTCCGGCAATACGATTCTTGTCAACGGACGCAAGATCAAGTTCAAGGGCGTCAACCGCCACGAGACGAATCCCGACAACGGCCGCACTGTCTCGATGGACGATATGATGGCTGACATTCTTCTCTTCAAAAAGTACAACATCAACACTGTGCGCACATCGCACTACCCGGATCACCACCTCTGGTACGATCTCTGCGATAAGTACGGAATCTACGTCTGCGCCGAGGCAAATATTGAAGGTCATGAGGCCGGTTACGGCGAAAAAGGATTGGGGCGATATCCCGAATGGATGCATTCCATTCTCGAGCGCAACCTGCGCCATGTGGTGTTCTACCGCAACCACGCATCGATCTCTCTATGGTCGATGGGTAACGAGACCGGTCATGGCGTGTGCTTCAAGACCGCCATTGCCGAGGTCAAGAAGCTTGATCCGTCGCGTCCTATCCACTGGGAACGCGGCAATATCGATGCCGATGTGGACAGCCGCATGTATCCCTCCGTTGAATGGTGCGAGAAACGCGGAAAAATTGGCGATCTTCCCAAGGGTAAGGAAAATATGGCTGATGGATATAGCACTGCCGATACAGTGCAGTCTTCCGGCAAGCCGTTCTGGATGTGCGAGTATGCGCACGCCATGGGCAATGCTATCGGAAACTTCCATGAATACTGGGATGTGTTCTACAGGTATGATTCCCTTACGGGCGGATGCATCTGGGATTGGGTCGATCAGGCCATCTGGAAATACACCGACAAGGTCGGTGCGGACGGGAAGCGTGAACGTTTCCTCGCCTACGGCGGCGATTGGGATGAGCAGCCGAACGACGGACCGTTCAACAACAACGGTGTCGTAGATCCGTTCCGCAACGTGACCGCCAAGCTTATCGAAGTCGGACACGTTCACCGCAACCTTGTCGTAAACAATGATTTCGTTCTTGAGAACCGCTTCGGCTTCACATATGCCGACGAGTTTGACGGAACATGGGAGCTTGTTGAGGATGGTGTCGTCGTGAAAAGCGGAAAATTTGATGTTCCGCACGTTGCTCCGCTTTCCAAGGCAAAGCTCGATCTGCCCAAGTTCGACAAGAAGGCCGGTTGTGAATATTTCCTGAACATCGATTTCGCGCTCAAGGCCGATACGATCTGGGCGAAGAAGGGCTGGAAGGTCGCCCGCAACCAGATAGCGTTCATCCCTGAAGACGTCAAGTGCGTCGCGGTTAAGGCTGTCGCTCCGAAGTTCATGGAAACCGACAGGATGGTGACCGCCTCGGTCGGCGGCACGAAGGCTGTCTTCTGCCGCAAGTCTGGTACGTTGTGCGAGCTTGTGATGAACGGCAAGACGATTCTCAAGGATCCTGTTCCCGGTGTCGTGGCGGGCCCTCAGCTTACATGCATGCGCGCATTCACCGATAACGACATCTGGCTGCGCGGACGTCGCGTTGAGGACAAGGGCAACTTCTACCTGACCGGCCTTACCCAGCTTCGCTACCATGCGCGTCCCGTCAAGATCGGCAAGGACAGCATAAGCTTCGACGTCAGCGTGTTCGGAGCGAAGTCCGCAGGATTCAGGCACAAAACCGTCTGGACGTTCGCTGCCGATGGAGCCGTATCCGTCAAGAACACTGTGGAGCCGTTCGGCACGATGCCGGAATCTCTGCCGCGTCTCGGGCTCTCCTTCAAGCTTGACAAGGATCTCGAGAAAATGCGCTACTATGGCCGCGGTCCGCGTGAGAACTACATCGACCGCAAGACGGCATCCTTCTTCGGTGTGTATGATTCCACGGTTACGGATCAGTACGAAGCGTATGTGCGTCCTCAGGATAACGGCTACCGTAGCGATGTGCGCTGGGCGGCGTTCATCGGTTCGGACGGCAAGGGCGTGAAGTTCTCCGGTTCGGTTCCGATGTTCATGCAGGCGCTCCATT
>JAGBFY010000414.1 GCA_017936245.1 Kiritimatiellia bacterium | reverse complement strand
TCCCAAGAATGCTGGAAGGGCGGCGAAGGTTCTCCGCAAGGCCGGAATCGAGACGGAATGCTGGCTGCGTTCTCGTGATCCGGGGAAATGCGCTTGCGTAAAAGAGGCGTTGCGTCTCATCGCGCCGTTCTCCAAGCATGTCAATACTGGTCTGCCGTATGTCACGGTTAAGCTGGCGATGTCCCTTGACGGCAAGATTTGCGATGATTCCGGTGATGCCAGATGGGTGTCGTCCGAACATGCGCGAAAGACGACAGGACGTCTCCGTGAACAGGTGGATGTCATAATGGTTGGAGCGGAGACGGTCCGCAAGGACAATCCGAGCCTTCTCAGCCATGGACGGCGAAACGATGACCTGTACCGCGCGGTGGTCACGTCTTCAGGTCGGCTTCCGCGCAAAGCGCAGATATTTACTGATGGCGCGAATGACCGTACGCTTGTATTCAAGCCGGACGGGCGAGGTCTGCGCGGAGTCATGGAGGATCTCGGAGCGATGGGTTTCATGCATGTGCTTTGCGAAGGCGGTCTTACGCTGGCACGTTCCATGGCAAAGGAAGGTCTGGTTGACGAGTGGATCACTGTTCTCGCGCCGAAGGTCATCGGAGATGGTCCGATTGGTTCCGCGAAAGTAATTCCGCAGGTTTCGGCGTTATGCGATTTCCCTAATGGATAGAACGAAATGTTTACTGGTCTTGTAGAGAAAATCGGAACGGTCAAGAGAGTCAGCCGCGGACGCGGGCTTGTGATTGAGTTCTCGTTCGAGCCATGGCGTGAGCCGCTTGTGCCGGGCGAGTCTGTAGCCGTCAATGGCACGTGCTTGACCGTCGCCAGGTGCGATTCGACGCGCTTCACCGCAGATGTCCTTCGTGAGACGGAGCGGCGCACAGGTCTCTCCGAGCTGAAACCGGGCGACAAGGTGAATCTTGAACGTGCGATGAAGGCAAATGCGCGTCTTGGCGGACACATTGTGCAGGGACATGTAGACGGGCGCGGCGTGCTGATTTCAAAGGCTCCGAAGGGGCGCGATTTCGCGCTTACATTCCGTTGCGGACGCGTGATTGCATGCGGATGCGTGGAGAAGGGATCCATTGCGGTTAACGGCGTGTCACTCACAGTCAGTGGACTTGGTGACGACTGGTTCAGGGTGGATGTCATACCGACGACGCTCAGGGAGACAAATCTTGGGCTGCTCAAAGTCGGCGACAGCGTTAACCTCGAGACGGATGTTCTGGGTAAGTACGCGCGCAAGGGTTTTGTTGAGGATGTCGAACCGCCGGAGCCTGAAACGGAATCGGGCTTGACGATGGAGAAGCTCATCGAGAACGGATTCGTCTGATGAAGAGGTTTCTTGTTGCTCTAGCGTTGCCGCTGCTTGGCGCTGCCGCCTGGTTCTGTCAGAGGTCGGTTCCCGTCGCCGATTCGTCTCAGGCGAATCTTGTTATTGCGGGTCTTGGTGGATTTCGCGGCATACTTTCCGAGATCGTATGGTTCCGTGCGGACCGGTTGCAGAACGAAGGCCGCTATGCCGAGATGGCGCAGATCGCCAATCTGCTCACGACGCTTGAGCCGCATACGCCAGAGGTGTGGGCATATGCCGCATGGAATCTCGCATACAACATTTCGGTGATGATGCCAACGAATGATGATCGTTGGCGTTGGGTTGAGTCGGCCATGAAACTGCTTCGCGACGATGGACTGCGTCTAAATCCTCGCAGTCCTGAGTTGCACAGGGAGCTGGCATGGCTGTTCCTCTCGAAGATCGGCGGAAATATAGATGCGGCTTCTCCTCTGTATTCAAAGCGTTGGGCGGCGATTGTGGATGCCGTTGAAGGCGACTGGGCTAAGCTGAAGATGAATCCGTCGCTGGTCTCATACATCGACCGGACATATGGGGCCCATAATTGGCGCGATCCGAAGGCCTCAGCCCTCTACTGGGCGCATCATGGTCTGTCCCTTAAGCCGACGGGTGCGGTCCGGGCTGAGCTGCGACAGGTGCTCTACCAGACCCTGATGCTGGAGTCGGTTGAGGATGCCCGTTTTGCCCCAAAGGCGCTTCAGGCGATGAGGGAAGCTTATGTCGAGATGCCGTCTCAGTCCCTAAAGGATATGATTCTCCGTTTCCGCGCCAGGTTCTCGTTGTGATATTTAGATGTCAGGTTGTGATAACGGCATTTCCATGTGTCAAACCGTATCTCACCTAAGCTTCATTAGATGCTGTTTTGTCTTGAAAAAAAAAATGATTGTGCTATCATAACGGCGTTTTATTCACATAGAAAGGTTTTCCCGTATGTGCAATGCTGCGTATGTTTCGATAGCTGTGATGTCTGTGGCTGCGTGTTCTGTCGTGCCCTTGCCAGTTGAGGCTGCAGATACAGAGGATTACTCTTCTTATCTCGCCTTGCAGACTTCAGATCTAAGCAGAAATGAATCATCGTTCACACGCGCCAATTG
>JAGBFY010000413.1 GCA_017936245.1 Kiritimatiellia bacterium | reverse complement strand
GATACGGATGCGCTCATAATCGCCGCGCCGAAGGAAGGTGATGTCGTTATCGACACCTTTGAAAGCACGGCGACAGATGGGGCATTTGAGTTTGCGGTCAAGATTGATGGTATTGAGGTAGGTGAGAATGCGCTTGAGGCGAATATCAGGAAGGTGTTTGATATGAAGGAGCAGAGAAGCTGGCGAGCGACGGGGCTGGATTCAGCTCTGATAACGTGGAGGTGAATGCTGCCGCGCCTGAGAACGGCAATGTGAAGTTCACCGTCACGCCGAAGGGCGGAGGCGAAGGGGCTCGCCGCCCTACCAGCTTCTTCTTCCACGAGAGGATTAAGTGAGGGAGGGGCAAAATTTCCCTATACCGACGAAACCATTTGGTAATACTGGGGAACGGATTCGGCAATACTGGGTGTGAGGCGCTGGTCATGGGTGAAAATCGGCGTGGATATGGGTGTAAGGATTGTTTGCATAGGGTGAAAGGACTCCGGGTCATGGGTGTAAGACCTTGATTTGACGTCATTTCTCGTTAATAAGACGTCATTTCTCGACAAAGAGACGTCTTTTCGCGGTGAAATGACGTCATTTCAAGTGCTTTCATACGCAGGAGAGGAGTCCTTTCATACGCAGGAGAGGAGTCCTTTCATACGCAAGAGAGAAGTTCTTTCATGCGCAAGGGAGTGATTGTTCAACAGCAACAGGGTGGATCCGGAAGAGGGCGTTTGGATTGAGCGGCGCACGAAGCGCGGCTATGAGCCGATAATGAAAGCCAAGATTCTTCATTCCGATCCTGGCAGGGTTGAGTTTATGTACAACGGCGATTTGCCGCCCAGAAAGTACCAGATTGCGGTGCATACCCGCTGCGGACGCGGCAAGGATCACAAGGTGGTCGTCTGCCGCCACGAAGTTTCTGCGTAATCCTTAATCGTGCCTATTCTTCTTTACGTGTGAAGATGAAACAGTAGAAAACACGGTAGTCTTTTATTATGTTAGTTACCACCGCATTTTGCAAAATGCGGTGGTAACTTCTGTAGTGATTGCGACAGGTAAAGCAATGCACAAAAAGATGCGCAGTGGAAGATGTTTTGCTGCGCACTATTTGTTCTTTCCCTGCGTAGGATTTGGTCTGATGGTGAGCAGGGGCGGCGAAATAATGTTGCCAATATCCAGTGTTGCCAGTATCAGTTTTCAATGTCAAAGTTGGGGAGTATTGCGTGTTATTTACCTGGCGATAAAATAATTATGCTATTGCTGGGTAAATATGGTATAATATGCGCATCAAAGCAAAGGAGTATGCATGACGCGTACAGAGATAGAATATGCAATAGATGAGCAGGCGAAGGAATCTTCGCTTGATTTGGGTATGGTTCGTGACGATCTTGCCGCACTGCCGTCTCAAAAGCGCTTTGTAACTATTGTGACGGGAGTGCGCCGCTGTGGGAAATCGACATTGCTTCGGCAATGGGTACACAGTCTTAAGGTTAAGGTTGTGTCCGTTTTGTTTGATGACTTGCGGTTAATGAATTTTTCATCGCAAGACTTTGTTCTTCTTGGTAAAATTCTGTCCGAGCGTAAAGCCGAGGCGGTGGTGTTGGATGAAGTTCAGGATATTGACGGTTGGGAACTGTTTGTCAATGGATTGCTTAATCAGGGGCTTTTGGTTTTTGTTACCGGGTCTAATGCGAAAATGCTGTCGCGGGAACTTGGTACAAAACTTACCGGGCGTCATCTTGACTTTCATCTAGATCCTTTCAGCTATCAAGAGTTTCTTCGGTTCAAGAATTTGCCGAATACACCTGAAAGCTTCATGTATTATCTGCGGATAGGCGGTTTCCCGGCGTATGTTGAAAGCGAAAACAGGCAAGTGCTCGCTGAACTTTTCAATGATATTATTTATAGAGATATAATTGTTCGATATAAGATTGCAAATACGTCTTCCATCAAGCAGCTTGCAGGATATCTGCTTTCGCACATCGGTACGCGACTTGCTCCAAGTCGGTTAAAGGATGCCATACATGTGCAGTCCGCAAAAACGGTATTGGAATATTTTGATCATTTGACTGAATGCTGTTTGATATGTAGACTTGAACAGTTTGCGGATTCTCCTAAGGCAAGGATGCTTGCTCCGAAGAAGGTTTATGCCTGCGATACGGCGCTTGCTTCACTCTTTGAACATGGTACAAGTCAAAATCTCGGACATAAACTGGAGAATGTGCTTTTCTGGCATCTTAAAAGAACAGCGAAATATTTGACCTATTATCATGACGAAAAAGATCGTGAGTGTGATTTTATTGTCGAAAAGGATGATGGCTCGTTCTCGGCTGTTCAGGTGTGCCATGAATTGACGGATGATAACAAGAACCGGGAATTTGACGGTCTTGCGGCGGCATTGAAACGGTTTGGGCTTAAATCAGGCATAATCGTTACGCGTGCACAGTCCGATTTGGCCATACAGGATGGCTGTGAAATATCAATAGTGCCAGTTACGGAATATCTTGTAGATCCAAAAATTTCAAAATAATGTGCTTCTGGATGTGGTGATGTTCCGGAAGGCGGCGATGCGTCATTCCGGTTCTTCACGGTGGAGGTTGCTTTGCTGTGGTGAGGCGATTGAGACGCATTCCTCGAGCCCAAAGGAACAGGATCAACACTCTTGACATACCTACAGGTAGGTATTATAATACGCGCCTGTTTTTTGGGGACATTATGGCCAGAAGAACCAAAGAAGAGGCTGAAAGGACGCGTGCGCGGATTCTCGCGAACGCGCTCACTCTTTTTGCGAAGAAGGGGTATGAACATACCACTTTCACCGATATCGCCGCTCGCATGAAGATGACCAAGGGTGCGGTATATTGGCATTTCGAGTCGAAGCAGACCCTGTTGATGGCGCTTATCGACGAAATGCTGGAAAACTTCCGCAATCAGATTGTGGAGCTGCTTCCGGAAGGCGAGAGTTCCTTCAAGGGGCTGTCATTCCCGGTAGTTGCGGATATGATGGTCAAGCATGCGGTGCAGACAGTCGGGAATTCCAAGATGTCGGCGTTCTTCTTGCTTGTCCATGAGCAGATAAGATGGTCATCCACCTCCATGTCGCAGATCCGCGAAGACCTTCTCAAGAACAGCAGGTTCGGACCTTGGGAGGCGTTCCGCGTCGCCGTGGAGAACGGAATGCGCACAGGAATCGTCCATGGGCATGTGAACGCGATCGAGGTCGCCAGCTGCTGCATGGCGCTGTGGAACGGGCTTGTGCGCTCGCGGATAGCGGGATTTCTTCAGTGCGATCTCGAAAACACTCTTAAGAACGCGTATTCGTCTATCTGGAGAAGCATAGCGAAGGGCGGCGGTTGAGTTCCTCAATCTGTTCTATTACCAATAATCAACTTCAATAACAAGGAAACAAAAATATGGAAAGCAGAAAAAACGATAAGAGCAAGGCTTCGGCGATAGGTTCGGCCGTAGGCGTGGTTGTGCTTGTGGCGGCATCCGTTACAGGCGGTTGGGTCGCATGCGACCTGTGGCCTAAGAAGCAGGCGGGCAAGTTCCAGATGCCGCAGATGGCAGCGACCGTCGCCGTTCGTCAGGTCGAAGAGCGTGTTTACAATCTTCCCGAAAAATTCGTCGCCCACGCCGAGCCGGTGCAGGAGGTTGATCTTCTTCCTCAGGTTGACGGATATATCAAGGAGATCAGGTTCAAGGAAGGTGATATTGTAAAGGCCGGAGACGTTCTTTATGTCCTGGACGGCGAACGCTATCAGGCCATCGTGAACCAGCGCAAGGCAGACCTCGCCGCCGCAGAAGCCGAAATGCGCCGTGCGGACCGCTATTTCGACCGTATGCAGAAGGCTGATGCCCGCGGCATCACCCAGCTTGAGCTTGATAACGCGGAGGCGGCGTCGGACAGCGCAGAGGCCGCCGTTCTCCAGGCAAAGGCAAACCTTGTCGTTGCCGAGTACGACCTAAAGAAGACGCAGGTTGTGGCACCCATTTCAGGTCAGATCGGCAAGACCGCCGCCCACGTCGGCGATTACGTCTCTCCGAGCAAAGGCGCACTCGCCCGCATCGTTCAGACCAATCCGATGCGCGTATCGTTCCCGCTTACGGACCGCGCATATGTCGGCTGGCGCTCCGCGCAGCTCAAAGGGTCTGCTCCCGACTATCGTCTGCGTCTCCTTCTGCCGGACGGCAGCGAATACAAACAGGAAGGCGCCTGGGCGTTCGACGACAACACGATGAGCAAGGAGACGGCCACGATCATTATGCGTCTCGTATTCCCCAACCCCAACCGCATGCTCATTCCGAACAGCTACGTGACGCTTCTTGTCGATTACAAAAAGCCGCCGAAGCTTCCGTGCGTACCGCAGCAGGCGGTCGTCGATCTTTCCACGGGAAGCCGTGGAGTGTGGGTGCTGAAGGATGACATGACTGTCGAACAGCGTGTGGTCGAAACCCGCGAAATGAGCGATGGATGGATTCCGGTGGATAAGGGTCTGTCCCTTGGCGAGAAGGTGATCGTCTCCGGTATGTCCAAGCTCGCTCCCGGTATGAAGGTGGCGCTTGCCGAAGCTACCGGCAACGACGATCTTGACCCCAACTTCCAGCCGCGCATCAAGGAATAAGGGATTGACATGAAAATATCAATACGAAAGTCGATTGACCAGATCAAGACGTTTTCGCGAACGTTCATCGAGCGTCCGCGGTTCGCTATGGTCATCGCAATTGTCCTCTCGCTTGCGGGCGTGATGGCGATCACCCAGCTGCCGGTGTCGCAGTATCCGCGTCTGACGCCGCCCTCAATCCAGGTGGTGTACAGCTATCCCGGCGCAAGCGCCCAGG
>JAGBFY010000412.1 GCA_017936245.1 Kiritimatiellia bacterium | reverse complement strand
GGTGATCGCAGAGGTCTCGAGTCTGGCCTCCCGAGGGGTCAAGGAGGTCTGCCTTCTGGGGCAGAGCGTTCTGCGTTATGGTGTGCGCAATCGAGCGTGGTTCGAGGAGGATGGCGAATCGTCGTATGCTGAGTCCTTCCCTCGGCTTCTTGAAGCTCTGGAAAAAGTTGATGGACTAGAGCGCATCAGGTTCACTAGTGCGCATCCGAAGGGATGTACGGACGAGCTTGTCCGTGTTTTTCGCGAATCTCGCAAGGTGTGCCGACACCTGCATCTTCCAGTGCAGTCGGGAAGCGATCGCATACTTTCCGAGATGGGGCGCCGCTACACCCGAGCCGAATATCTTGCCGCCGTCAGGAAACTCCGTGAGTTCGATCCGGAGTTCGCCCTTACAACGGATGTTATCGTTGGATATCCCGGCGAGACGGAAGAGGATTTCGAGGATACCCGTTCCCTCATGGAGGAGGCAGGTTTCGATAACGCCTTCATCTTCAAGTATTCCCCTAGGCCGGGAACCCGCTCGGCGGCATTGCCGGATGATGTGCCTACGGCTGAGAAGGAACGTAGAGACCAGGTGCTTCTTGCCGATCAGGAGAAACGTGGTTTGAAGCGCAACCAAATGCTTGTCGGAACGGTGCGTGAAGTGCTGGTGGAAGGACCGAGTCTCCGCAACAAAGCGCGTTGGAGTGGACGCGATTCCGGGAACAGGATCGTCGTGTTCGAGCCTTCGGCCCCGCTTGAGATTGGATCGCTCGTGCAGGTCAGGATAACCGAGGCTCACCCTCAGATACTTGTCGGAGAGCTTGCGTGATAAGATGTGTTTTCCTGGCGCTCTGTCTTCTGCTGGCGGTAGGTTGCGGATCGCATGGCGTAGATTCGCTCCAGTGGATGACGATGGGGACCGTCGCCAAGGTCTCGTTCAAGGACGAGAACCGCTTTTCGTTTCGCTCGTTGGTGAATGCCTCTTCTAAGGACAGGCGACGTTTGGTTGATGCCGTAAAGGCTGTGTATGATGATGTGGAAGGGCGTCTTTCCGTATGGAACAAGGATTCTGAGATTTCAAGATACGTGTCTCTTGAAAACGTCTCCCCTGAAATGCGTCCGTGCTATGAAGCGGCATTTCGTCTGCAGAAGGTCTCCGGTGGAGTGTTCAACCCGTTCTGGAGAGGTGAGGGGACAGGCCCTGATCTTGGCGGGATAGCCAAAGGTTTTGCAGTCGATCTTGCCGCCGAGAAGCTTAGATCAGATGGCTCCGCTCTCTCGAAGTGCAGCGGCGAAGGGCTCCTTCTCGATCTTGGCGGAAACCTCAAGGTCGTTTCAGGCGAATGGCGTACAGGCATCAGGAATCCGCATGGGGAGATGCGTACCATCCTGCTCACGAATGGCATGGCGTGTGCGACAAGCGGTGAGTACGAGCGCGGCAAGCACATCTATGACGGTCGCACGGGATTGGCAGTGTCCAACAACCTTATTTCCGTTACCGTCGTCCATCCGGTAAGTGCAATGTTGGCGGACGGTCTTTCGACGACGTTATTTGTGCTTGGCAAGGAAGACGGCGAACGCTTCCTTCATGAACACTATCCTGAAGCCGAAGCGCACTGGATTGCCAGAGGAGAGTGACAGCGTGGTTAATGGTGCAAATGACGATGTTTAAGTGTTTTCTCATATTTGCCGTATTGGCTGGGAGCTGGAACCTGAAATGGTTCCCCTCCGGACGTGCGGAGCACAGGGCTTCTGCCCGGGTGGAATCGGCAAACATTGCAGATGTCGCCGATGTAATCCGTTCAAACCTGAAAGGATCCGGGCGTATCATGTTCCTTCAGGAGATGCGTGACGCAAAGGCTTGCACGAATCTGGTCGTTGCCATAGGCGATACAAACCTGAAGGTGGCGGTCGCCTCCGCGTTTCGCGATTTTCGGGACAACCGTCTGCAATGGCAGCAGCTTGGAATAGTGACGGACCTGCCGGTAATCAAGGCAGAATGGAGATATTCGAAGAAGGCTGACGGCATGTTTGTGCCACGAGGCTACGCGTATGCGCTTCTTGATGGAGGAGAGGAAGGTCGGATTGCCTGCTTCTGTGTGCACCTGAAAAGCAATTACGGAGCAAAAAAGGCGGCAAAGAAGAAGGAGAATATGCTCAAGCGGGAGGCTGCTATCCGTCAGGTTCTTGCGGCGGCGGAAAATTGCGATGCGGACAGGATCCTGATCGCCGGGGATTTCAATTCGGACAGGTTCCAGAGGGCGTTCAAGGACGAACGGATGTTTCCGATGCTGGAGTCTGCCGGATTCAAGGACGGCTGGGAGGGGACAGACCCTTCGCAGCGCGGTACGCATCCAGGAAGCTCCCGTTATCCGGATTCCACTCTCGACTATGTGTTCTACAAGGGATATTCACGGTGTGCATCGCGTTCTCTTGCGCCTGCCGTCCCCGTGTCGGATCACCGTATGCTCGCTATGAAGTTTGAATAGGTGTTGAAAATGGGAAAAAGTCGCACATTGATATTGTCCATGTGTCTGTTGGCAATCTTGCCGTCTGCCGCCGTTGATATTTCACCGTTTGGGATAGATGCCGACGCGCAGTTCCGTTCGGCGTACCATTCGCGCATGCGCGTCTCGGAGGATCGTCCAGTCGGAGTGCTGGATGTCCGTGCGTACGTAAAAATCGGCTCCCTCGGACGTGTCGGCGTGATGAACTGGAACCGTTCGTCGCTTTGCAACCGCAAGTCCGATGTCCATCGCCGTGCATTCAATGAGGTGGATTACGCGGCGTTCTGGCATTATGACCTCGACCTGTCTGACGATTTCATCCTGTCGAACGAATTCATGCACTGGTGGATCACCCAACCGCAGAACATAGATCCCTATCATGGGAAATCCGATCGGTCCACCTATGAACTGTGGTATGTCGGATCCTTAAAGAATCCGTATCTCGTCCCTTCCTTGCTTGTGAGGCGTGGATGGAACAACACAAGCTGGGTGTATTTCCAGTATGGCGTTTCAAAACCCTTCACGGTGTGCGATTTCGGGGATGCTGAGTCTCCGCGTCCGCTGGAGCTTTCCCCCGGCTTCTTTGTTGAAACCGGCAGCAACGGACTCTTCGAGTCTCGTTTCGGGAAGAAGGAGTCCGGAAACTACCATACCGGCATCGGAACGTGCATTGCCCAGATTTCAATGAAGTGGAAGGCGTCCGAGAACCTTTCCTTCTATGCATTGCTGCAGCAGTTCGGGGTCGTATCGTCCGATGCACGTGACGGAGTCCACGGAAATTACCGCCGGGACCTTACGATGTTCCGCCTGGGGATGCACCTTTCTTTTTAAAAGGGTGATGCGTATTTGATTTCATTAAGGCAAATGCTTGTCCTACGTAAAAACTGTCGCTGTTTTTTAGAGATTTGACAGTTGTGCTATACTTGATGGTGCTATGAAGAAAGAATTCTGTGTGAAAAATGTTTGTGGTCTTATCGTTGCGCTTGTTGCCGCAATGTATGCCGGTGGCTGCTGCAGATGCGGCGGCGATCATGATATGCCGAAGGTGGAGCCTGTTGACGTTGCGAAGTTCGAGCTTGCGACTCCTCGCACAAGGGCGCAGCTGTCCGGGGAAGCAAAAGTGTGGGATTTCACCGCAGGTGTTCCGGCTGGCGGTAAAGTGCTGAAATATGCTGTGTGCGATGCGCAGGGACTTCGCGCAACCGCTCCGACGAACCGTGAGGCCGCAGCGGGATTCAGGTTGGATAAACGCTGGACGCCTCAGGGTGCATTCCTATTCGAGGCGGAGTTTGTGACAGGTGGGCTCGGCGCTTCTGGTACGCCTCGCTATGAGGGTGTTGTCTGGGATGACATGGCGGTCACCTATGTGCCTAAATGCACAAACAAGGGTTTTCAGCTGGCGTTCGAGACACGAGATGGTAAATGGACGCCTTATCTCTGGCTTGGGTTTTCGAATACGACTGAAAGGATTGTAGGCCCAACCGTTGCGCTTGAGCCGGGAAAGCCGGTGTCGTTGTCTTTCTACTACAATGCCATCGGAAACGTTGTGTGGGAATTTGCGGGCATCAGCCAAGAGTCCGGTCTGAAGTCAAAGGGATCCCTTGCCCCTGCCGATTCCTACAGGGCGACCTTGGGTGACAGGGCGACATCACACCACCGTCCCTTGAACGGTACGCTCCGCCGTATCGCGATCACTCCGTGCAAGCCCGAATCCATCGCCTTGAAGATCGCAGGACGCTCGGCATTCGTGCGCGGTGAGACCAACGCAGCTGTGGTCGTAAGTGTCGACAACATGGCTGAGGAGGCGATTGAGGATGTGCGCATGCGCATCGAGCAGTTTGTTGAGACCGGGCGTGTGCGCGACACGGGAAGATTTGTCGGGGATATCCCTTCCGGAACATCGCGTGAGACGGCATGTCCATTGGAGACCCGTATCCGTACAGGTTGGAATCCGTTGCGTGTCACGGTGACCGGAAGGTTCCGGTCCGGCAAGCGCTTTAGCGATGAGCGGGTGTTCAGGATTGGCGTAGGACCGCGCAAGGATGACCGGATGACCGTTCTGATGTGGGGCTACGCAGCACCCGAGACGGTTCTTGCAGATTATGGATTCACGCACGGACTCAAATATCTTCGCAGTGGCTACCCTCACAATGCCGCGAGTACACAGGCCTACGACGATGCTTTGATGGCCGGTGTGGGCATCGCACATTCCATGCCGGTCATGTATCCGGACGGGAAGCCGGATGACAGATATATGCGCAAGGACAGCAAGGGTGTAGTCCGCACACGAGGAAAGAACAACGAACGCAAGTCTGCGGAGGTTTCGAACCCTGAGATATTCGAGAAGGGTACTCGCGATTTCATTCGTGAAGACATCCGCGTACAGGGTGGACATCCTGCGTTCACCGGCGTTTTGCCGATATCGGAGGAGCGTGACGGTACGTTTCCGTCGTTCAACACCGAGCATCTCAGGTACAAGGCCGAAACAGGTCGCGATGTGCCACCCGGAGTGTCCGGAAAGACGATGGGCAAGGCGGACATGAAGAAACTTCTGCAGAAGTATCCGGATGGAGTCGTGCCGGATGACGATCCGGTGCTGTCATACTACCGC
>JAGBFY010000411.1 GCA_017936245.1 Kiritimatiellia bacterium | reverse complement strand
CATGATCAGCTTCATCTCCCTCTCCATCAATCGATTCCTTTATTTCCCAATCTGGGAAATGATATGCAAAAACAGTCTTCATATCCTCAAAGGACATGCCAAGATAGAATCCCTGCAACTCAAATGTTTCCTTTGCGAAATCCTTTGATTTTTTGATTATCGCAACAGCCGCTTTTTGGGCGAACTCCTGCGCAGCCTTTTTGACATCTGCAGGCATTGCTGACATTACGGCCTTTTTACCAGCATCAGATTTGACTGCCGTAAAGACCTTCATATCTATTTTCTTTGACGGAAGTTTCTTTATCAATTCCATCTCCAAATCCCCACTTGTCTTACCTTGCGTGATGATGTCATATGCGCAGTCTGCAGAAACCTTATCCATTAAAAATTTCCATGTAAACTCATTTTGACAGAGCAGTTTACTGATTTCTTCAGATGATAGTGCAGGCATATGAGACAGCAACTTTTGGGCTTTCTCATCGTCTTTTTTATCCCACCCCCAGCCACGTTCACATTCCTTGCGATTCTCCATAATCTTGTCTAATATTGATGACAGGATTTGCATTTTGGCTTGAGCATTCTTTGTTTGGGCTGACAAAATTAATCCAGACTCAAGCGCCTTGAAATCATTACTATTCCATTTTGAGTAATTGTGCTTTTTTACATCGTTAAGTACAACTTCTAACATCTTATTCTCAGGAAGCCTTTGTAGCAGCGTGATTCTATATTTAACCTCGTCAATCACTTGCCAACCATTTCTATCAACTGCAGCAAGTATTTTTTCAATTAATTCTTCACTCGTCACATTGTCAATTAATGAGACAAGGCGATTTCTCGCTTTTGAGGATAGTCCATTACGTTCTATATCGGATTTAAGATCGCCATCAATCATTTTCCAGAGAAGTTCTGGGGATTTCGTTATCGTGATTAAACGGTCATATAATATCACCTTATCATTACTTCCTGACCCGGCAGGCATACGTCCGGCACGCTTGACCATCATAAAATCATGAGGCGTTCCACTATGTGTAATCAACTCTAATAACTCCTCCTCGGTCAGGAGAGAAACAATCTTATTCTTTAGAGTTGCTCTAGTACTCTCATCAAGAAGATCAAGTTTCCCGAATCTTTGCTTAACGAATGATTTTGCCGTACCCTTTAAGGAAAAGTCCAAACGTTCAGTGGCTGCCGCAATAACTTTACGGTCATGAGAGTTATCGATTATTCTCAGAAGAAGATCGTTGTTAGAAGTAAGCTTAATGTACTCTATTTGTTGTGATGTTCCAAATTGAATTAATCCGGTTTTATCCCGACCTGTTGTCGCGATGGTGTAGATCGTTTCTTCTCCTTTTCTTATTTCAATTTCATTTTTTGAAGCAAGTTGTGTTCTTGTGCCATCTATACTAACACAACCAGTAAGAGTAAGCGCACAAGCACACACTCGTAACAATGTTTTCATTTCTTTTTCTCCGTGCCCTTGGTTTTGTTCACGGGAAAAGAAAGAGGGCGCAATCTTCTTCCGTGTTTCAAGAGAGGCCCTGAGAAAGCCCTGCGCGACACACGAGAAGAAAATGCGCCCATGGCTGGACGCATTCACCCCTTCGTCGGCTCACGCAGTGAAATTTCTCAGGTTTCTCTTGAGCCGATCAAAGCGTTGAACGCTTAAATCTGCCGCCTATTATATCACTATTTCTCCGGCTGTGCAGAAGAAAAGTGAAACCGGCATATTCAAGGTTTTCTCGCATGTGGTCAAGACTTTCCCAGTCCTCATAATAATATGCCGCGCCACGAAGAAAATCTTACGCGAAAAAATAAACGTAATCGGCGGGCGTATCTGCGTTTTCACCCTGAGTTTTGAGATTGGAAACAACCGGAACAACTGGCAAAAACAACTTTGAGAAAGGTGCGCGGGCTAACTCGCCCGCGCTTTTTCTGTTTCCTGCATATCGTCTTTGATAGATTTTGATATAATTGCGTCATCATATGAAAGATACTGCGGAACTGAAAAACCACGTCTATGACATCGTGGGCGCACTGCATTCCGTTCACGACGAACTTGGACCTGGCATCAACGAATACTGCTATCAGGAAGCTCTTGCGATGGAATTATCCGACAGAGGCATCCCGTTTGAACGGGGAAAGGTCTTCCACCCGCGTTACAAGGGGCACCCGATGAATGCGGAATACCGCATAGATTTTCTATGCAAGGGCGATGTCATTGTCGAATGTAAGGCCGTATCGGTTCTGACATCCACGCATCGAGCCCAACTTTTCAACTACATGAGGTTGCTCAAGATGCCATGCGGTATAATTGTAAACTTCTATCCGAAGTTTGCCACCATCGAGCGGTATTTCTACGATACGGCCAACCGCGAGATCCTCACCTCAGACGGAAATCCGTTCCAAAGTCGGTAAATGTGCACGGGCGAGGAGATGCTCCTGTCGCAAGGTGCACCTGTCGCGAAGCGATCAGGTTTCTCGACGAGCAAAGCGAGGAGCTTTCGCGCAGCGAAAGTTGCAAGAGAGTACGCAATCAGGTCGGGTGAGCGCAGCGCTCGGCGGTAAAGAGGATGTTGTTTTTACAAGTTGTACCAGTTGTTTCCAAAATAACTTATAGGCAAGTTGTTTCAAATAGTTGTTTTCAATCATCAGATGGCCAAATGGTAAATCACACAGAAGCGCCCGCCGGTTTTCGTGGTCGCGCCGCAGGCGCAATGCATAACCGAGCAATTGGTAATCGCATATTGCCACTGCGCTTCACCACTCTACTGCACTCTCCTTTTGTTGTTGACGGTTATATTCTTCTATCGTCTCAGGACCTTTGAACCGAACGTCATTATACGCCCCGTCGAACGGCAGCACGAAATCCCACCTCTCCAGACCTTTTTCATGTTCAGTGAAATTCAGGCACACACCACCGGCAAGTTCATAGAGGATATTCGCTTTCGACGGACGAATCTTCGAACGGTTGTTGAAAAGGCAATTCTCCAAACGAACCTTTGCGCAGCCCTCGACACACTCAATCGCCGCATCAAAGACTCCCGGGCCGACAATCCAAGTCTCACGTCCGGACCGAAGGCGTAACGGTTTCTTGAACACCTTGGTGGCTCCATTGAGCCGCACAAGCGTAACGGCAACTGAATTTGTCTTATATTGGCAATGCCATTTTGTAGGATAGCGAGTACCGGCGGGAGTTGTTTCAAATTCAATCGGGACCATTTTCTCCGTAACGACATTGGTGGTCATGCTTTCACCAAGAGCACACCAATTCCACTGTTCCCGCCCTTCATTCGTCCACCACGGCAAGAACGCCGACAGGAGAACCCCCGCCGACAAAACGACGCCCGTAACGACAATTCCAAATACATGCCAATGTCTATGCCTCACGGCTCGCATAAACTCCGACACATCACGGTAGCGTCGCTCCGGAATTGAACTTGTGGCGCGAGCGACGATCTTCTCCCAACACCCTTTTAATTCACCTTTGAAACATTCGTTTATCAGCATTCCGAGCGCGTGAATATCCGCCGCCGGAGATATTTCGCCACCGATAAACTGCTCCGGGGCGGCATAGCGTGGAGTCCCCACGCCCACCGCTTTGCCGTCAACAACCGACAATGCCGATTCTTTCCTTGCGATGGACTCTTCCGTTGAATCAAAACATTTCAACAGCCCCATATCCACCAGAACCGGAGTACCGTCCGAACGGTACATTATGTTGCCAGGCTTGATATCCCGATGGACGAACCCCATGGAATGGAGAAGTTGAACACTCCTTGAAATCTTCAGAATGAAATCCGCGACACCTGCATCATCAGACGGAAGACTTCTATCTTCCAGCAATTCCATCACATACCAAGGACGGCCGTCTGTTTCCCCTTCCGCAAGAAAGCGCGGGAATGAAGAATAGGCGTTGGCGGAAAGAAATCGGATTTCCCTCAGAAAGCGCGCCTTGGCGACAACAGTTACGGCGTTATCTGCTTCTGATTTTCGAGCAAACACCTTAAGCGCGGCAATCTCTCCATTCTGCGCATTGATCACACGATACACTTCCCCGCTACCGCCTCGCCCGAGAAATGCAGTGATGCGCCAATCGCCGAACAAATCTCCGCCGTAAAAAAGCGCTTGCGTCTCAACAGGGGCATGACGCACCAAAAACGAATCCACTTCTTTTGAATCAACCGATTTCATCTTCAACCTTCATAAGAGCATTTGCAAGTTCCCGCAACCGGTCTTTCATGCGGGCTTTCATCTGATCGACGGAATTGCGCGCAATACCGAACGATTCCGCCACAGACTCAGGCTTCTCGCCGTTTACGGCAACGCGCACAAAAACCTGCTTTGTCCGATCGTTGATCGACTCATCCGCAAGAAGCTGCTGCAATGCTATCTCAAACACCGACTCACGCCATGACAATCCGTCGTCCTTATTTCCACCCGATGCCGACAGTCCCTCAATCTCCTGATATTTCAGTTCTTTGTCCAACCGCCTGCTTTCGCATTCAATCATCCGCAACGCACGATGTCGCAGAATTCCGGTAAGATAATTATGAAACGCACCGGTTTCTTCAGGTGAATAATGATAGACCGGAAACACTTTAATCAGAGCGATCAAAGTTTCCTGTATGGCATCATCTGCGTCCACCATCGGGAAACGCGTGTGCATATACGTTTCCATCATCGGACGATAACGAGCGACAAATTCGCCCCATCGGGCATGACGAGAATCCTGCGCCAGATCGCGAAGGAGCGTTGTTGAAGTTTCAGGTATTTTGGGCATATCTTATATCTTCTCCAAGACAGAAGTCGGTTAAATCAAAAATTTCTCAACTCCTAAATTCATGCGTCTATTTTACCATAACATACCGTCGTCACCTGCTCTAAAACCCAAACATTTCGTTCTGGCGAATTGTTTAAAATGGGCCATCTCCGATTTTACTCGTCGCCCATTTTTTGCCCACATAGGTCTACCTCCTTGCGCAAGTTTGTAACGCTCAAGATTTTCCTAAATCACTTTTGCACATTCGATATGGACATACGCCGAACAATCAGCTTACGACATAAAGCGTAAGCTGATTGATTGTAAAAGCCCTTTACAGAGCTTCTTTGAAATAGTTTTTACCGTATTTCTCAATGATGTTTTTCACACGGAAATTAATCTGATATGCATTATTTTCAGTTGTCTTATGCTTTTTTGCGACACTTTTTGCAGATTTCTTATACATGTACATAGCCTTGAATCTGGAAATGTCACGTCTGCACAAATCCTGATCCTTCTTCAGGTTTGACATCGCAAGCATCAATGCGTCATGGTAAGCCTTTTCATCCATGCCCACTCCCTGCAATCCGTCCGAAAATGCGCCTTCGAGTTCTTTGGACATTTTTTCCACATACTTTGCATGTACAATGCCATGCTCCTTCATGTGGCTGAGATATGATTTAGCCTGCCAATAAAGAGCCGAAAACCAGGCACTTTCAGTCTTAGGCATATTGTTATAAGCCTCCTTAGCCTTCTTATTCATAAGCTTATCGAAGGCATACTCCACCGCATCTTCACGATCTGCGAGACAATAATATGAGCTGAGGCTGGCAAGAAGATGCCTCCTGAATTTAGAATAATATTCTCCCCAAATGGAACGGGAAGGAAAGTCAACAATCGTTGTAGATTCAAAAACTTTATTGGGATTAAAATTCATCTTCATCGTATCGAGAATGGCTAATCCCGCCGTAACGCTTCCACCCGGCGAGTTGATGTACATGGATATCTCCTTCTTGGGATCCTCTGCTTGCAGGAAAAGGAGCTGTGCGATTACGGAATTGGCCATTCCGTCCTCAACCTCACCGCCGACAAAGACGATGCGGTCCTTTAAAAGGCGCGAATAAATGTCATACGCGCGCTCTCCTCCGTTCGTCTTTTCAACCACCATGGGAATCATGCTTGCTTTCATTTTTCTCTATCTTCCTTTTAATGTGATACTCCATCCACAAAGAACGCCGGGGCTGTCAAACCCTTACGCTCTTTGCGGAATTTTTATCGTATCCTCAAAACCCGATTTTCGAGGACGCATCGCCATCCTTCTTCAAGGAACATTCCTCCTTCAAGGCGGCGATGAGGTCATGGTTGCTCTGCTCTCCACCGAGATAGAACATCTCCTGACGGACGGTGCGGAAATCTCCGGGCGCAAGATTGCGGACCGCTTCAAGCTCCGCTTTCTCTTCGTCTGTGAGCGTTGTCTTGAACATCCGCTCGAAGAAGAGATTCTTTCCGGCGTCGTCGAGATAGCCGAACTCAAGCTTGAACGTAAACCTGCGCATTGTGGCGGGGTCGAGGTTCCTGCAGAAGTTCGTGGCGGCAACCATCACGCCGTTGAAGTTCTCCATCTGCTGGAGAAGCTCATTCACCTGGGTGACCTCCCAATTGGCCCGCGCGTTCGAACGGTCCTGAAGAAGACCGTCCACCTCGTCGAAAAAGAGAATCGCCTTCTCCGCCTCTGCCCGGCGGAACGCCCTTGCGATGTTCTGCTCAGACTCTCCGACATACATGCCGAGAATGTCGCTCCCTTTCACAACCAGCACCTTGCGCCCAAGCGCCTTGCCGAGATACTTCACGAACTCCGTCTTGCCGGTTCCGGGAGGACCGAACATAAGAAGGTTCATGCGGGGCTTATCCATCGCTCCGTCGTTGTAGGCGGAATCCAGATAGTTCCCGACTGCAGCCACGACCTTGTCGAGTGCGACCTTTCCCTTGATGTTAAGTCCTTCAAGCGAATAGTCCTTTGCAGGCAGAAAGCGGTTGGAGTCCTTCACCCCCATGAGCTTGCAGTGCGGCTTCATGAGAGTTGCGATAAGCTCCTCCGCCTTCTCCGGGCTGGGCTTCATGCGCTTCACGTTCTCAAGAACCGTCGAGATGCCGCCGGCGCTTGTTTCATATTTTGCCGCATAGTCTTCAATCTTCGATTCAGGAATCAGATCCTCGATACCATGCTTGGCGACGATGTTTCTCCATATCGCGACGCGCTGGGCGTTGTTCAGCTGTTCAAAGCAAATGGAGTAGTCGAAACGGCGGCGGACCGATTCATCCATCACCGCCGGCGGGGCATTGGATATCCAGATCGCCGGAACCTTCATCTCGTCGAGAATCGTGTTCGTCACCCCCTTCTCCGTCGACCTGCCGCCGCCGAAACCAAAACCGAAACCGAAGGGGTTGAACCCGCCCGAATTTCCACGAAGAAGCTCGTCTGCCTCATCGATTATCATCAGGCTTTCTGCAGAATTCTCCTGTTCATTGCACATGCGTATGCCTATCATGCGGGCTTCAGCCTTCATGTTCTTGCCATCCTCATCACCCTGGGCGATTTCATAGGAGGTGCGTCCAAGTTCCCTTGCGAGCGATCGCGCGAAGGACGTCTTTCCCGTACCGGGTGCGCCATAGAGAAGAATGTTGCATTTCCCCTCCGATGCGGCGACCATCTTCTTGAGGATTTCGCCATCACTTGAGGAAAGGTCGCCAAAGTACGACCAGGGCAGAACATCGGCGCCTTCGCTCTTCCGGTAGAACCGGCGGTCGAGCGCCTCATCCGAACTTCCATCCATGAATCCGCCAATCGTCCGGCACGAAAAGTCGAAATCGTTGTCGAGCAGATTGAACCGGCGGAGATTCCCCTTGGGAGACATCGCCTCCATCACTTCGGAATATGAGCGGTCAAGCGCCATCGCATAATAAAGAGGCTTTTAGCGGTCATCCACACGGATAGGCCAGGAGAAGCAGGTCTCATTGCGCACATAGGCGAACGTGAGGATCTCCGTCTCAAGTTCAGTCAGCTTCAACGCCTTTGCAAGTTCGTTTATGCGAGCCTCGACGACATCCGTACTGACGCTTTTGCTGCCCTTGCGCATGTAATCGCAGATTGAGTCCAGGACAATCCTGCACTTTCGACGCAGGCGTCCATAATTCCACAATGCGCAGAACACATCATCGAGGGAATCACTCAGGTCAAGCCGCCCCCTTCGGAACTTTATGTTTTTCATGTCTTCAAGCTCCTCTGCCGAATACGCCAGCTCAATGAGCTCAATCGCCTTGTCGTGCTCAAAGCAATTGCGCACGACATCAAAGAAATCGTCGTCATGGCAATCCCCGTCATAATTCTTCACCATATTCCCCCAGTATTTCAAAAGCTTCTGGAAGAGGAACATCTGCGGTACTTTCTTGAATTTAGCCATTATCTTGTTTTCCTTTCTTAATCTGCATCTGCAAAGAACTCTTCGGCCGACATCAATTCATCAGCCTCGTGCGAACCGGAACTGATGTTGTGATCACTTTTTGAACCGTCATTCTTTTTTTGACCATCATCAGGCATCTTGGCGGCGATATATTCAATCGCCTTGCTCCGCGAAATATTATATATCCTCATTACCATCTGTATTTTGGTCTCTTCAAAGAGAGATAATTTCTTTCTTTTCATAGTCCTTTTCCTTATTGCTTGTCCATCCATGCCTATCATAGGCAAAAACCGTGCCAAGTCGGCATCATTACAAAATCCCCGCCAGACTTGTAATTCCGTATCGAAGCTTGAGTCTACGGCGAAGCTTCTCAAGTGCCTGCTTTTCAATCTGACGAACACGCTCACGGGTTATCCCCATAAGCTGCGCCGTCTCTTCCAATGTATGAGTCACCCCATATCCGCATCTTCTGTTCTCATTATTTGCCATATCAATCTCCTTTACACCTATATATAAGGCTCAATTTCAAGCAATCTTACACCAACTCAGCTTTTAAATTCAACAACATCATTTCATTTGACAAAATGTAGACAAAAGAATACGCATGGAGAATGAGCTATAAATTTTTATATACGACACCGAAAGCCCGGCGAAATCACCGAGAAAACCTTACTGCGACAGAATCTATGCTCCGACATCTCGGACTTGGCGACAATCAACCGTTACCAAGCCCAAATATCATCTTGAGTAATGATAAGGCGTTACTTCTTCGATCCCTGAATACGCCCTTGCGCATCCCGATAGGTAGTTTTGCCGTAACGATCAGTTGTGGAAGTTCCAGTTATGCGGCCTTGGGCATCGCGGTAGGTCGTCTTCCCGTAACGGTCTGTTGTTGACGAACCTTGCTTGCGGCCTTGCGCATCACGGTAGGTGGTCTTGCCGTAACGGTCAGTATCCATCGTACCTTGCTTTCGTCCCATGGAATCACGGAACGTCGTCTTGCCGTAACGATCGGTCTCGGCGGTCCCCTGTTTACGTCCCAACGAATCGCGGTAGGTGGTTTTACCGTATCGATCAACTTCGGACGTTCCCTGCTTGCGCCCCATCGCATCGCGATATGTCGTCTTCGCCTCAACAGCAAAAACACTTCCCACGCAAACAAATCCAACAATAACTGCTTTGATAATCTTGTTCATGATTTATTCCTTTCTACTTATTATACGCTTACTTTAGGCGCATCTTACGCGAAAACCTGACAATCTAACATCAGCCGCCAATATTTTATAGTCACGATATAAAAAGTTAACTAAAAAGGCAATTCATCACAATCGCCCTCTAGTCCAACATCCCTTTCAAAATGAGATGCCAATCGCTCGCATTTCTCAACCCAGTCGGTGCGCTCCTTCACATCCCCTTCAGATGCCTTCAAAAACGCGATTTTGTGGCGCACCATAACAGCTCCACACGGAAGCCCCATATCATCCCTCCTTTTCCTTCTTCCGCTTTTTTATCCATTCCTGCAATGGTAGCAACAATATACCGGGTGTGCTAATACAAGATACGCAAGATAATTACGCTCCTTCTCCAACTCTTTCGACGATGCGATAAATATGCGGATGTCTTTCAATGTTTTACCTTTCTCACTTAACACACATTCCTTCACAATCCGAGTAGTCTGCTGAATGGAATAAGCGCGTCGAAATATCCATCTGCCTCAACGATAGGCGCCAGATGCCCTTCATAGACAAGCGCGGTCTTGACAGAAACATTCTGAGGCCGCTTCAATCGACGAACCTTCTCATCGACCTCGGCTATTACTTCTCGTCCTATTTCATTCTTACGCTTGACCTCAACCACATATATAGTCCGCCGCGACTGTATCAACAAGTCAATCTGGCAACCCTTCTGACGTTTGGACGGGACCGGCGACTTGCGGTATGGTGCAGACGAAGTCAAAAGCACATCAGATAAATGCAGATGCGGTATAAGAGACCCATAATTGTTCACAACCATATTCTCGAACTGTAGACCCATTACCGAGTCCCAGTTATCAAGTGTTTCAAGCATCTTAAACGAATAGCGCCGATCATCTATCATCTTTTTTACCGGCTCTATATATTTAATGTAGAAACGCGCGTAATTATCTTTCAAGCGAAATCTCTGTTCCCGAACATTCTTGCCGGTTTCAGGATTCTTACCCGCATCAGCCGAAACCATTCCAGCCTCCGCCAAACGATTCAATGCATCCGATACTCGACCGCCCTTTTCAAGCTTAAGCATCGTTGACACCTCCGTGACAGTTCGAGAGCCATCCACCAGACACCGTAATACCTTCGAAGTGAAATTCGGTTGTTGCGTAATGACATCGTTGAACATCTGGTCGAAATCACTTCGCAAAACACCATTTGGCGTAAAACACAGCCGTCTGATATTTTCAGCCGCAGAGCATGACGGTGATATCTCCTCCAAATACCTCGGCACGCCACCCGTAACCGCCAAAACATCTATCATCTCGCGAATGGAGGTTCGCTCCACTTTATTCCCCCAGAATCTCACGCATTCGTTCAAAGGCAACTCTCTAACAACAATATCCAACGAGCGTCGTCCAAGGAATGCGCCATTGTCAACGATATTATCCTTGATCCAACTTGAAACACTGCCGCAAATGACAACGATCAACCCTTTATGCTTCTTCCAATATCCATCCCAACAGACTTTGACAACATCTGCAAAGGTCTTATCATAATGCGCGAACCAGGAAACTTCGTCTATAAGGACTACCGTCCGGCCCGAACGCGGGATAGCTGCGTCCAGTCTCACAAACGCCTCAGTCCAGCTGGAGAAATGTCGCACACTCCGTTTCGTCTGCACAGCAAGCTGGTCTGCGAAGGCTTTCAACTCATCTTCATTGCTAAGGCTGGGTTGGGGTTTTATCCCTTCAAGACGGATAAAACGAGCTCCTACTCTCTTTGCGAACTCCTCTATCAAAGTAGATTTACCAATACGCCGACGGCCACGGCATGTAACAAGCGAGGCAACACTTTTGGAATAGAGCGCTTCTAAATCTCGGAGATACTCTTCTCTACCGAAAAACATGGACTTCCCCCTTTCATTAACGCCTTTTATTATATCATAATCCGCTACATAAAATTAGCACCTATTTTCCATTTGGAATTTAGGTGCTATCTTCTATAGAACATCATATGGCATAATTTTTCCTCCCGTAAAATTATTTACTTGCTAAAATGGTAGTGAATCCGATCTTCCTTCACGACTTTTTCGATTAAATACAGATCAAAAATCCTTAAATGCTATAGGCAAAAAATTGACTCATTTGGCTTGCAATTCATGTGCAATTTTACCGTCCGGTGACAAGGCATAATACTACACACCGCCCCTAGCGCCTATAATGTTTGATATAATCACCCAAAATTATTTTCAAGAAAGGATCAGTCAATATGGGAACACATGCCGACAAGGCCGTAAAACTTTTCGAAGAGGGATGCTCCTGCTCACAGGCCGTATTTACGGCGTATGCGGAAGATTTCGGAATCGACCGTGCGACAGCCATGAAGGTATCCGTCGCTCTCGGCGCAGGAGTGGGTCGCATGCGCGAAACCTGCGGCGCGGTGACCGGCATGGCGCTTGTCGCCGGCCTCAAATACGGCAACTCGGATCCTTCAGACGCAGAAGCCAAGTCCAAAGCGCTAGAAGCGGCAAAGGCGCTAGCCGAAAAGTTCAAAGCCGAAAACGGTTCAATCGTCTGCAAGGAGCTTCTTGGTCTCGAACCACCACGCGGGCAGACGGAAATGATTGCAAAGAAGCCGCCGTGCAAGGAACTTGTCCGCATGGCGGCCGAACTGCTTGAGACCCTCTGATTGCGGCCATCACGGAAGAAGCGGCGCATCTCATCTTCGGTCTTGCACTGGACAAGCTTCTCGTAACCGTTGTTTGCGCGGAGCGCACGGCTGACGAACGCCATCAGCTGCAGATACGGGGACTGCGCCGTTTCAGGGGCGACGGTAAGAACAATGATCTGGATCGCGGAGTGGTCGATCGTTTCGTAGTCGGCAATTGTTCCGTTCTCATTTTCGGAATTGTCGACGACGGCGACAGCACCGATTATTCCGCGCGCCGCAATCCTTCCCTGCCTTTTTTCGCACATGACCGCCGTCCCACGCCATGAGGTCGGAAGAGCGCAGAAACCGGACTGCCGGAATCGCGCACAGTACGTACGAAAAGTTCCGCAAAATGTTCGGCCCCGGCTTTCGTTGGATGTGCACAATCCTTGCCGTCCACGGATATCATGTACCATTCTGCCGCCTTCTCCACACCGGCATCGCGCACGGCGGCAAAAGTCTTCGAGTTCAAATCTATCAGCGGCGTATGAGACTCGGCCGCAAGACGCTTCATTGACTCCACCCAACGCGAAAGCGGATTCTTTCCCGCCCATTTACCATCTTTCTTGCCGTAAAGGTAGAGCGTAATCGATGTCACCAGAACCGGATTGCCGCCCTTGAGCCGGACGTCGGCCACAAACCTCCTCAAGTTGTTCGAATATTCGGTATCGGGATCCGTCTGCCGATCAATCTTCGGATCGCTCGCCTTGGACATGTCATTGTGCCCGAACTGGATGAACACCCAGTCTCCAGGACGTATGCGGGAGACAACATTCGTGTTCCAGTCGGGCCAGAACGTACGGGTGGAACGTCCTCCCCGCGCACAGTTGACTATCTTCACATCATCGCGGAGGTGTGCTTCCAAAGCCTCGCCCCAGCTGCCGGCCTTGTTATTCGGAGATCGATGTTGCATCGTTGAGTCACCCGCAAGTATCAGCCTTACCGGAGGCTCCGCACATTTCAACGGACGGCTCGAAAAGCGCTTGAACGATGGTGCAACACAAGCCACCAAGCGAGTGGATGTCACAGAAAGTCGCACCGCACCTGATTCGCGACGCAAAGTAAGCGGACGTACTTTGGGCGAAAAATCAGGATCGTTCCCCGAAAAACGGAATGCCGCCGGCGCCTTGCCGTCACGCATCGTCGCCTCCGCAACCTCGCCCGGCACCACATCACCTTTGGCGCAAAGAGCGTTGTAGGCGGCAAAACCAGCAGACGCTTTCGGATGACGGGCGGCAACCACGATATCGACGTCCACACTCTGGACCTTGTCGAGACCAGCCGGACACCCATCGGGAGAGACGGCACTCACCGCCGAAAATTTACGGGGCGCGGCGGCAAGAACCTTCAGCGCCAGCGCCGCAAACGGACCGTCTCCCTTAAGGAACACCGCGCCGGCAAAACCCTCAACGCGCGCAATCGCCGAAAGCACCCCATCCACGTCCCCTGAAAATGGCGCAAGCATGGACCATCCGCGTGAACGGCACTCCGCAAGCACAGCGGCGGGCGGTTTCGCTTTCGTCGCACCGAGAAAGACTACAAGCGGCGGCTTGACGGCATCTGCACAACGGGCCCGCATGAAAT
>JAGBFY010000410.1 GCA_017936245.1 Kiritimatiellia bacterium | reverse complement strand
TTGCCATAAATGTTGCAATTGTCCCCTTGGCGGGGATGGCTGTGGGTTTCGCGGTGTTTGGTGTGGCGGCGTCATTTGTGTCCCTCCATCTTGCTGTGTTCTTCAACAATCTCGCCGCCCTCAGCATCAATGTTATGCAATGGCTTTCGGAGATGGTCGTGAAACTGCCCGGCTCATGCGTGGATACATTGCCATGGAGCTGGTGCGACTGTGCGATGTGGTACATTGCATGGATCATGTTTTTTGCGCTGCTGTCGAGGCGTCTGCCACGACGGGAGCGGATATCGGTAAAGGAATGGGAGGATGAAAATGATTAGAGCGCTCATTGAAAGAATTCTTGGCGATGAACATCCTGTCGCTGTACGGAACACAAATGCCAGTGTCCGGCGCGGCTGCTGGGGGGAGGATGTCGCCGCTGCGCATCTGCTGCGAATGGGCTGGCGGATCATTGGGCGGAATGTGAGACCATGCCGTCGGGACAGACGTTGCGAGCTGGACATTGTCGCATATGTCCCTGCTGAACGGCAGATTGTGTTTGTGGAGGTGAAGACCCATAAAAGACATTCGTCCTATGCAGGCAGACTCTGGGCGATTGACCGCAGGAAGAAGTCGAATCTGCTCAGGGCAAGCGCAAATTGGCTCATGGTGCGCAAATGGCATGGGAATTGCAGATTTGATGTCGTTGAAGTATATGGAGAGCCGGGAGGTGAGTTTCCGCCAGAGATAGATCATATCATGAACGTGAAACTTTTCCCTCCCAACTGGCGGTTCTGGTGATGGTTGGGGGAACTTAATGCTTACCAATTCTATCGCTGAGATGGATTCTGCTGAAAACAGGAATGGCGCTCAAAATCGGCAAACATAATTCGAGACACTTGCAAAACCCGGGAGGGGCAACGTCCTCGTTGCCCGGTGCGGCGGCGAATCGCGGGCAGCGGGGACGCTGCCCCTCCCATTCACGAGGTTTTGCAAGCGCCTCAATCCAATAATAAAACTCTTTTCAGGGTCCAGTATTCCAGGCTGACTTTTCCGACAGCTTCCGATAAGGGGCCTTGTCCCTTTGAAAAGGCAATGGTGTGATGGTAATTTTGAGAATCAGTCCAAATCATGTTTTCATTCATTCGCTGTCTCATCAGAAGCGAGAGAATTGCTCCTAAATGAATTTCATTTTCGGCAACAGGTCGGACGCATGCAATGCGTCCGTCAGGACTAGGGGGACGGCGGCAAATTGTGGGATACACCTTCCTCCATACCAAAGGCGACAGCATCACAGCCAGAAATAGCCCGTATGGAATGTGATAGAATACACATATAGAATGATTCTGTCTTGAATTTTATGTGCAATTGCCGTAAAATACACGGCTTAATTGAAGGAGATTTTGCAATGGCTATCACGGATGAGATGCGGCGTCATTCAGCCGCCCATTTGACCGCGCGCGCGGTCATGAACCTTTTCGATAACGTTCAGGTCGATATCGGGCCCGCGACGGAGGATGGGTTCTACTATGATTTCGACCTTGAGCACAGGCTTTCGCCCGAGGATTTTCCGAAGATCGAGGCGGAGGTGGCGCGTCTCATTGCGCTTGATGAGCCTTTTGTGCAGAAGGATGTATCTGTGGATGAGGCTCGCGAGATGCTTGCCGGGCAGAAGTACAAGCTTGAGCGTCTTGCCGATGTGGAGGCATCCGGCGAGGCGATATCAACCTATACTGTCGGCGATTATGCGGAGATGTGCCGTGGCCCGCACGTTGAGCGTTCTTCGCAGATCGGTGCGGTAAAGCTCATGAAGGTAGCCGGCAGCTACTATCGTGGCGACGAAAAGAACAAGATGCTCCAGCGCCTGTACGGAATCGTCGGAAAGGATCAGGCTGAGATTGATGCCTATCTCGCGAAACTTGAGGAGGCGAAGCGTCGCGACCACCGCGTTCTCGGCAGGGAACTTGAGCTTTTCACGATCACTGACTCCGTCGGACCCGGTCTCGCCCACTGGCTGCCGCGCGGTTCGCGCATCCGCGTCGCAATCGAGGACTACTGGCGCAAACGCCACTATGAGGCTGGTTACGAGATTGTCTATACGCCTCATGTCGGCAAGTCCAATCTTTGGGAGACTTCCGGACATCTCTCCTTCTACAAGGAAGGCATGTTCCCCTGCATGAAGGTGCAGGAGGGCGACGGCAACGACGCATACATCCAGGAATATTACGTCAAGCCGATGAACTGCCCGTTCCACATCCAGTGCTACCAGTTCAAGAAGCATTCCTACCGCGATCTGCCTGTGCGCTACGCGGAGCTCGGCACGGTGTACCGCTATGAGAAGGACGGCGTTCGCCACGGGCTTTTCCGCGTTCGCGGCTTCACGCAGGACGATGCGCACATCTTCTGCACACCCGAACAGATCGTTCAGGAGATCCGCGACACCGTGAACTTCGCCAAGAAGATGCTCGGTAAGTTCGGCTTCTCCGAAGTGCAGGCGTATCTTTCCACCAAGCCGGAAAAGGCGGTCGGCGATCCCGAACGCTGGGAGCAGGCGACGCAGTCGCTTCGCGCCGCGCTTGAGGCGGAAGGGCTGAACTATGAGGTGGATGAAGGCGGCGGCGCGTTCTACGGACCCAAGATCGACATGAAGATCAAGGATGCCCTTGGCCGTCCGTGGCAGCTTGGCACCGTCCAGTTCGACTTCAACCTTCCGGAGCGTTTCGATCTCACGTATGTCGGCGCAGACGGCAAGGAGCATCGTCCCTACATGGTGCACCGTGCGCTTCTCGGTTCGATCGAGCGCTTCTTCGGCATCCTCATCGAACACTATGCAGGTGCATTCCCGCTTTGGCTTGCGCCGGAGCAGGTGCGCGTCCTTCCCATCACCGACAAGCAGCTGGAGTACGCCAAGGGAATCCAGTCCGTACTCAAGGCGGCAGGTTTCCGCTGCGAGATCGACACCTCCGCGGAGAAGCTTGGCGCGAAGATCCGCGGCGGCACAATGATGAAGGTTCCATACATGGTGATCGTCGGAGGCAAGGACGAGGCTGCAGGCGTCGTGTCTGTTCGTTCCCGCGCCGAAGGTGACAAGGGGCAGATGAAGCTTGAAGAGCTGATCGCCGCCCTGAACGCAGAGAAGGAAGGCTGAGTGCGTCCGCGCGCCCGGCATCTGGCACATGGCAAGAAGACCGGACTTTCCGGAATATGATCTGCATCCGTGCGGGGCGCGCGTCGATGACGCATTGGCTCAGCTGAACCGTAT
>JAGBFY010000409.1 GCA_017936245.1 Kiritimatiellia bacterium | reverse complement strand
GGCAACGATAGTATTTCCCCTTGTCGCCCTGTGGATAGCGCACACGCATTGAACGCAAGGTTCGCATACCGGACGCAAGTGCACTGTCCAGCACATCGTTCACCACTCGTGCGCTCTCCGGATCGTATTCGGGTCGCTCCAGCCCAAAATAACGCAGAACGTGCGTAAACCCGAAATCACGCACCACCGGATCAGATCCGGAGCTGCCCCACATGACGGCAGGCAGACGATCTGCAAAAGTCTCACCTATCGACAGCTCAACCTTCTTTGTAAAACACACTTCACCCTTATTCTGGACTCGTCCGGTGAATGTGACCGTTACCGGATATTTCCCGGGTTTCAGGCGCGTCTCTACAGGGATCTCCAGCACAGTCACAGAACCGCTTGCGATTTTCGGTACATTCTTTTCCACTTTCGACCGAAGAATCCCGATAGCAGGACCTTCACTTTCCGCTGAAATCGTCACATGCGACACATCTTCGCCGCCGCAATAGATCGTATCCAACTTGAATGTCGCATTCTCCTCGCACCGCTCGAACGCAGTGCGTCCGTTCGGTCTCACCGCGAACGATTCACGGAGAATCGGCTTTACGGACACTTTACGGATATAGCCATTGAACGGATTGTACGTGTCGCATATGCGGTCACCGATCATAGGGCGTCTCGCATTGTCGTGCACAACAACGCCAGCCTTTTCAAGGAAGCACGTTTTTGTCTGTCCATCAAGATTCCACTGTACGCGACCAAGGCCGTCATATACAATCGAGAGTTTCATCCTTTTCCCTTGCTCGGGAAGAAAACTTGGACCGGACACCTGGCACATGCGATCACCCATTCCTACATACAGTTTCGCATTCCAGCGCTTCGCATATTCATAGAACATCACCTGCATGCCTTTGTTACGGCACTTGGGAGCGTAATTGACGCCCATCGAATCCCATATCATGTGCGCACGTGAAAGTTTCTTGGAGGCTGCGACGTCGGCTTCATCCTTCCAGTCTATCAACGGTTCGAACTCCGCCTCGAACTCGAATGCCTCCGGCAGCACGGCATCAGGGAATTCCACACCGGAGGGATGTCCTGATGATTTCGACATCTGCAGAGGGGACAGACCCTTTGCGCTTACGACGGCGCATTTGCGCGGCTTGCCGCCAGGCGGGATTCCCTTGGTGAAATCCCATTCATATGCCTTGCCTTTAGAATCCGCGCTTTGGGAGGGTGCTGCATACACCATGCCAGTCCAGAAGCACAGTGCGGTAATAGCCGCAAACGCAGTTGCCAATCTTGTTATCTTCATGTTTCCCTCTACTTTCATCTTTGTCGATTTTTCTAGGCGATGTAAAGATGTCACGTCGCATCACGTTGCCGATCAAGGGCGGCGTTACGGAAATAGAGCGCGATATCCACACCTACAAGCATAAACAGCGACACATACGCCCATATCACCCAGTTGTAGCTGTAAAGCACCTTATGGATTATCCCGAATACATACCCTACTTCTACAAGAAGCATAAAACCAAGGCTTTTCCCCTTCGCTGAACGCGATTTCAGCGACTTTGCAATGGAAAAAGGCCATGAAAAGCCGAAACAGCACAGCATCAGAAACTCAAATATACCCATTTCTAAACTCCATTACTTTACAAAATCTCCTTTACGACAGGGGATATTTGCGACCACAGCACGGCAGCAGCCAGATAATGCTTTTCCCCGGCTGAAATACTTGTCTATATATGATGTTCATCAAACCACCACCATCCCATAGGACCGATTCCTATAGATAGGACAGACCCCTCTTTCGATTTCCACATATGGTATCACAACCTGATGTTTTGCGTCAATAGCAGAAACAGGACAGAAATTTCGCTCCGCATGATGAGAGAATGTGAGTCATGCTATAATATCTAGCCATGCGAAGTTTTCTTACATTTTTCTCTGCATTATGCTGGATGGCTGCCATGGCGGCGACGGATGTGTCGTTCTTCATGTGCTACCGTCCCACCCATCCTGAGGATCCGACCACAAAGGCACTGAATGCATTCGAGAAACGCAACCCTGACATCCATCCTAAACAGTGGGGCGGCCTTATCCTTCCAGGCGGCGGCGGACGCTCCCAGTTCATGCTCGCCCTCGCCGGCGGAAGCGCACCGGATGTCTATAAGGCGTGGTTCCACGTGCTGCGCCACGATATTGAGCAGGGCTTCACGTACCCGCTAAATGAATGGATAGACGAAAACTGGGAAGGTTGGCGGCATTCCCCGTCACTGTGGCGCGAGGTCGCGACAAAGGACGGCCTTATACACGCCGTACCGACACCCGGCATATCCTATTACGGACTAGTGTACAGAAAAGACCTTGTAAAGGAGGTAGGACTCGACCCGGCAAAGCATCCGGCAACATGGGATGAGTTCGAGGTCTGGTGTGAAAAGCTCACAAAGCCAGGACGCAGGGCAATAGCCATCGAGAACCGACCTTGGGGATTCCTGCCATGGGTAGGAGCCGCCGGCGGCGATGTTGTGCGAAGATGTCAAGGCGCAAAAAGCAGTGACGACAAATGGGAAGCGTGTTTCGATTCTCCGGAATGTCTCAGAGCGGCGGAATTTCTGCAGCGCCTCGTCCGCAAGGATCTTGTACGTGGGTTGCCGGTGCTTTCCGTATCGAGCGATGTTGCGATGCTCTTCACCGGAGGCGAGATCGCATGCGTATTCGGCGGAGAGGACTTTGTGGCGTATCTTGCCGAACACCTGAACTTCCCCGCAGACCTTGTCGGACTGATGCCTTTCCCGGCGGCGGACGCGTCGCATAAACCTGTTCTTCAGGCGCATAAGCATTTCTACGCGATGACCGAGTCCGTTGCGCACAGGACAAAGGCCGACAGGGATAAGGTATGGGCGGCAATGCAGGTTCTTGCCTCACAGGATGTGTACGATGAGAGGATAAGGACGAACGCCCGCGAAGGCCGTGCCCGGTGGTGCTTGCCGTCCGACCTGAAACGGCTCGGGCTTGAACAGTACCTTGGCGAAGTTCCATCCGAGATTCTGCGCATGTATGACGATCTCGACAAAGGACGCATAAAGGCCGTAACCGAGCCGCACGTCGGATTCTGGCAGGCGGCAAGCGACATTGTGAGCCGCAGATTCCTGGGACTGCTTCTGAGCGATGAGGGGAAGGACTTCGATTATGCTTCCGCCCTTTCTTCCATAACGCAGGATGCGAACCGTGGTCTGATGTTTGACGCCGACAGATCGAAGATCGAAAGTCGACGGCCGCTTGCGAGGGTTGTGTTCGGCGTGATTCTGATATGTATGTTGACGGCCGCTTTCATTGTCTGGCGGAGCGGACGCGAGGTCAAGGCCGGCGCATCCCTCCATGAGAGCGGCCAGGGCGGGCTGCGCAGATTACTGCCATGGCTGTTTCTGGCTCCGGCTCTGGCAAGCGTGGCGCTGTGGAGCTACTATCCGCTCATCAAGGGCGCAATGATGGCATTTCAGGACTACAAGATCGTTGGTGGTTCCACTTGGGCGGGACTCGATAATTTCATACAGGTCGCATCCAATCCCGGATTCTGGAACGCGTGGCTGAAGACCTTGCAGTATGTTACGCTTGCGATTCTCCTTGGCTTCACGACACCGGTAATCCTTGCTGTGCTTTTGACGGAGATACCCAAGGGCAAAGTGTTCTTCAGGATGGTATACTTCCTTCCGCATCTTACAAGCGCGCTCGTGATCATGCTTCTGTGGAAGCTGATGTTCGATCCTACGGAGAACGGCATGCTCAACCAGATGCTTGCGCTGTTTGGGATCGCCCGCCAGTCGTGGCTGCAGGACCCGTCCATGGCGATGACGTGCTGCATACTGCCCGGCGTGTGGGCCGGAGCAGGGATGGCGTCCCTCATATATATAGCTGCGCTCGGGAGCCTGCCGCCAGACTACTATGAGGCGGCCGCGATTGACGGTGCCGGAATATTCGCGCGTCTGCGCCACATAACGATACCTCAACTGATGCCCCTCATGGTGATAAACTTCGTAGGGGCTTTCATCGCGGCGTTTCAGGGGATGGGATCGATATTCCTCCTTACGTTCGGAGGGCCGGGAGATGCGACAAACGTTCTTTCTCTCGCGATCTGGAAGGAAGCCTACAACAATCTGCGATTCTCGACCGCCACGACAATGGCATGGTTCCTCGGCGTGGCCCTCATCGGCTTCTCTTATCTCCAGATACGCTACCTCCGCCGCGTCGAGTTCCGCAGCGCCGCCGCAAACTGATTTCCGGACGTCATCCCTCCTCCACAATCCTTGTCAAAAAAAAATTATACATGGCTATCTTTTTAGAATGAAGGTATGATATAATTCGCGGTGTTGGGGCGAGGTTGCCCACTTGTCGGGCTGGTCGCCAAAACAGAAGAAAAAAAAAATGAAGGGAGGAATGACATGAAGAGAATAATCGCAGCATCGTTCGCACTTG
The DNA here is from genome assembly GCA_017936245.1 of Kiritimatiellia bacterium. GTDB lineage: Bacteria > Verrucomicrobiota > Kiritimatiellia > RFP12 > UBA1067 > UBA1731. The sequence goes on along the minus strand of JAGBFY010000409.1, from coordinate 1,737 downwards.
CGACGGCTTACGCAACCGCTGGCGACATAAATCTGCCGCAGCCTGTGACCAAAGGCGGCAAGGCTCTCATGCAGGTGCTGTCCGAACGCAAATCAACCCGCGATTTCGCGGCCAGAGAGCTCTCGCCACAGATGCTTTCGTCGCTTCTGTGGGCCGCAAACGGCATCAACCGCCCTGACGGTCGCAGAACCGCGCCAACCGGACTGAACGTCCAGGACACGGATGTGTATGTGATGCTTGCATCAGGCGTCTACCGCTACGACGCAAAGCTGAACGCACTGACGCTCGTCAATCCCGGAGACCACAGAACGGCCGCAGGAAAACAGCCCTTCGCGCAGAGCGCACCGCTGAACCTGTTCTACGTGCATGACCGTTCGCGCGGAATGAAATCCGACGATGCGAACAGTCTGCGTTTTGCAGGAATACATGCTGGTGCAGTCATGCAGAACGTATATCTCTTCTGCGCCAAAGAGGGACTTGCCACGGTTGCACGCGCCAACATCGACTATGACGCATGCGCCAAGGCTCTCAAGCTCGGAACCGGTCAGCGCATCGTTATCGGGCAGTCAGTCGGATATCCGCAGAATGACGGCTTCATCGGCCGGCAGGCCGCAATCAGGGCAGCCCTCGCCCATGCGAAGTTCCATGAGAGCGATGTCCGCTGGCTGAAATGCGAACTCGACCGTGAAGATGGCGTAATGGTGTACGAAGTCGACTTCAAAAAGGACGGCTTCGAATACGACTACGACATCGACGCCAAAACCGGCACGATCATAAAGGCGAAAAAAGAACGCGATTGACGCAGTTCAAATGCGCACCGGGATCAGAGAGCGATCTCTGATTCCGTACGCGTATCCAAATCCTTCATGCGGGCCTTGCCTGCGGCTACATCATCCGGACCGAGGAAGACCGCCTTTGCACAGCTGCTCGAACCGGCGTGGGCGAAGAACTGCTTCGGCTTCTGTTTCTTCAGCGCAAGGTTCACGCATTCGCCTTCCGCGCGAAGTTTCGCCGCAAGAGCAAGGGCGGCATCGCGCTGTTCAGGGAACATGTATCCGATGTACACGCCCTTCTTCGGAAGCGGCGCCTCATTGCCGAACTTGGCCTTGAGAAGTTCACCCACGACAACGTCCCCGAATCCAAGACCGACCGCAGTCGCGGGGTCTCCGCCTATGGTTGTGAGAAGATTGTCGTAACGGCCGCCGCCGAATATCGCACGGAACTCGCGCTTTACGTCAAACGCTTCGAACACGATTCCCGTATAATAAGCAAGACCGCGAATGACAGAAATGTCGAACATCAGGCACTCTGCAAATCCGGCGATTCCGGCTAGGCGGAACAGTTCAACCAGACGCTCCTTTGCAGGACCGTCAGGCAGTTCGTCAAGCGACTTGAGATCCATGATCTCAAACGTCTTCTTCACACCGGCCTCATCCAATCCGCCGTCGCGAAGCATTGCCGCAATCTCGGAGTCGGGCATCTTTCCGCGCTTATCGAGCGCAAGGAACACCTGTGCATGGCGATCTTCCGGAATTCCGCTGGACGCGAGAAGTTCGGACAGCAGCGCACGGTTTGAGACATGGACGCGGAAATCATCCTTGGAAAGACCCATGCGGCGAAGAGCATCGACGGCAGCGCCAAGCACCTCGACCTCGGCAAGAACGGACTCCTCGCCAATGATGTCGCAGTTCCACTGGTAGTGTTCACGCTTGCGTCCCTTTGTGGAGCGCTCGTAGC